>NZ_JBKZWT010000050.1:0-19351 GCF_047759905.1 Sinomonas sp. G460-2
CCGGTTCCAGAACACCGAGCCGGCGTCGGCTTGGGCGGCAACGGAAGGGACGACGGCGGCGGCCGGCCCACGCCGCAGCACGAGCGGGACGCCGAGGTGCTCGAGTTCGTCTCGCAGGGCTTCGAGCCCACGGTGAAGCCACCAGCGCGCAGCGCCGCCGAGCGGGCGGATGCCGGGCGAGGACTCGTCGAGCACGTAGAGGGCGAACGTCGGGCCGGCGTCCATCGCGGCGAGCAACGCGGGATGGTCCGCGACCCGGAGATCGTCGCGGAACCATGCGATGGACGGCTTCGGGTGGGTCATCGGCCAGACTCCCGACCGAACTGCAAAGCGATCAGCAGGAGTGTCACAGCGAATCCCGTCAGGTAGTTGAGCCAGAGAAAGCGACGCCAGCCGGCGCGGGTGCGCCCCGACTCTGCGTCATCCGCCGTCGCGTACGGGGCGACGTTGGCGGCATACGGAAGGGCCAGGAAGCCCGCCCACCGCGCTTCCCCTCCGGCGGCCAGCAGGATGGCGCCGGCGCCGAGGTAGCAGACGAGAGCGAGCCGGACGGTGATGCGCGCACCGAAGAGGGTCGCGCTCGAGGCGATCCCGGCGTTTCGGTCCGGCACGATGTCCTGGACCGCACCGAACGCGTGGCTCGCGACGCCCCACACGAAGAACGCACCGAGCGCGGCCACGCCCGAAGCCGAGGGATGCCAGCCCGCGAATGCGAGCCCGTAGACGGCGGGGGAGACGAAATGCGTGCTCGACGTGACGGAATCGAGGATCGGGCGTTCCTTGAAGCGGAGCCCGGGCACGCTGTAGGCGGCGACCGCGAAGAGCGAGACAGCCAGCACAGCCCAGCTGGCGGGCGGTCCCCCCGCGACGAGCGCGGCAGCGATCGGCCCACACGAACCCCAGGAGAGCCACAGGACGGTCCCGTGCTTGGACGGATCGAGGACGGCGCCCTCGACGCCGCCTTTGCGTGGGTTCCGAAGATCGGATTCGTAGTCGAAGACGTCATTGGTCCCGTACATCGCCGCGTTGTACGGAATGAGGAAGAACACCGTTCCGAGGATCAGGTGCCAGTCGATTCGATCGGCCGCCAGGAAGTACGCCGCGGCGAACGGATACGCGGTGTTGACCCACGAAAGCGGTCGGGACGAGACGATGAGGTCGCGGATGGTCCCCGCTCGCACGGCCGCCAGGACACTCACGTTGGCTCCTCGGGTTCGACCTCGCGGTCAGTGCGACGCAGCCAAAGCCACAGGGTGGGCAACAGCACCGCGGCCGCCACCGGGTAGGCGAAGTCCTCGAGTGGCGCTAGCCCGACTGTGAGGCCAGCCAGAGTGTCGGTGCGGTAACGGAAGAGGCCCACCGCGATCATCACGTTGTCGAACACTGCCGTCAGCGTGACGAGTCCGACTCCGCCCACGATCAGGGAGACCCAGGGCACGGCGCTGCGCCTCACCGCTGCCAGCACAATGACCGCCGTCCCCACCCCGAGGAGGAAGATGACGTCGGTGATCGCGTAGGGCCTCATCGCTTGGCCCCGTCGCGCCGCTCGCGAGCCCGTGCAGAGCTGCGCTGCGAGAGGAGCCGGTCCGCAGAGGCGAATGCCACCATCGCCGTATAGCAGAAAAACGCCAGAAAGACGGGCTCCTCGAGCGGGAGCTCGGGCGCGAGGAGGATCCCCGTCATGAGCGGGGACCCGCCGAGTTCGAAAATCCCCGCCCCGATGGCCGCCATGTCCCATGCCAGGAAGAAGGCGGTTCCCAGGACCACCACGGCCGCGCCGGCCCTGGGCGCCCGCCAGAGGAAAAGGCGGAAGCGATGGTCCACGGCCGCGAGGCAGACGGACGCCGCGAGCAGGAAGATGAAGTACGTCATGCCCGCTCAGTTCTCCCTGCCGTCCCGTGGGGAAGCCGGTTGGAGCCCCAGCCAGGGCGAGGGTGCGCTCGCCGGAGAGTTCTCTACGGGCCCGGGGGAGCGATCGCCGCGGACTAGCTTGAGCACGAGTTCGGCGCTGATCAGGCACATCGGAACCCCGATCCCAGGGCGCACGGAGGCCCCGGCGTAGAGCAGGCCCGCCACCGTCCGGCTTGCGTTGCCGGGCCGGAGGAAGGCGCTCTGCCCCAGCGTGTGGGCGAGTCCCAGCGCCCCGCCCCGCCAGGCGTTGAAATCCACGGCGAAGTCCGCGGGGCCGAACGTTCGCCGCACCCCGATGCGCTCAGCGAGGTCAGGGATCCGCGCCCACGAGGAGACCTGGCGGATGGCTAGGTCGACCGTCGCCTCGACGGCCGGCGCTCCTGCGCCGTAGAGCCCGCCTCGCCCCCAGTCCGGCCGAGCTGGCGCGGGGATGAGGACGAAGAGGCTCTCGTCACCGAACGGCGCGGCGTTCGGATCGGTCGCGCTCGCTCGGGACACGTAGAGCGAGGTCTCGTCGGGGAGCCTCTCGCCCCGCCCAATCCGTCCGAAGTTGTCGCGCCAGTCTCGCGTGAAGAACAGGTTGTGATGGGCGAGCGTTGGAAGCCTGCCTCGCACTCCGAGGCAGGCCAGGATCGCCCCGGGCCCCGGGTCACGTTCGGCCCAGGAGGCCTCGGGATGGCTGCGCAGTGCCGGAGGGAGCAACTCGGTTTCGAGGTGGTGGAGATCGGCCGCCCCCACGACGATGTTCGCCCCGGCGCGGTGCGGCTGGCCGCCGTCGTCCGTCCACTCGACGCCCTCGACGCGCGCGCCGCCGCGGGACGGGCCCGTGATGATCCGTGTGGCCTGCGCGCCGAGGTGCACCTGGACCCCCGCATCCCGGGCGAGCCGTTCCATCGCGTCGACAAGTGCGGCGAATCCGCCTTGGGGGTAGAGGACGCCTTGGCTGAGGTCGAGGTGGCTCATGAGCTGGTACAGGGCGGGCGCGTGGAAGGGCGTTGTCCCGAGGAACACCGCAGGGTATCCGAGGATCTGACGCTCGCGAAGGTCGCCGAAGCGGCGCGAGATCCTGGCGTCGAGGGTCTGCGTCACGAGCCGGGCCAGCCGGGGCGCGCGCCGCAGGACCTGCGGGCTCGCGAGGCCGCGAAGGGAGGAGAAGTCGTCGTACAGGAACCTGCGCGTGGCGACTTCGTAGGCGTCGGCGGCCTCATCGAGATATCGCCCGAGCGCGTCTCCAGACCCCGAATCAAGTGACTCGAACAGGGCCACGGCGCGCTGGCGCTCGCCTGGAACGTCGAGAGGTGATTCTTGGCCTTCGAAGAAGGCGCGATATCCCGGATCGAGACGTGTGAGCTCGAGCTCCTCTTCCGCGCTCGTGCCCATCAGCCGGAACCAATGGTCGATGATCTCGGGCATCAGGTACCACGAGGGTCCCGTGTCGAATCGGAAGCCGGCTGCTTGCCATCGGCCCGCCCGCCCTCCGAGGGCGGCACCTTGCTCGAGGAGCTGGACGGCGTGCCCGTCCCTTGCGAGGAGAGCGGCGGCGCCGAGACCCGCGATCCCGCCGCCGATCACGACCACACTCTTCCGCTGGCGCGGCAGTCCCACGCGGACACCCCGACGCGCCAGCTTGTCCATCACGCGGCTCCCTCGGGCATCCACGAGGCAGGCCTCGTGGGCGTGCGGCCGAGCAGTGCCGCGGCGGCGAGCCTGGCCTTGACGCCCGGCGGCACGCTGATGCGGGTGGTTACGAGCACCTCCGCGGGACACGCGTCGAGGCGGTCCGTGAGCTCTGAGAAGAGCGCGTGGGCCAGGGCAACGGCGCGGCGGGACGAGTGAGGGAGGAGCTCGAGGCCAGGCACCGCGGCGTCGAGGTCCGCGCGGAGGTCGGCGACCAGCTCGCCCTTCTGTCTCCCGTTCAGGTGCCGAGCATCGACCCCCGGAAAGTACTTGCGGCCCAGCTCTGCGGAGTCCTGGCCGAGATCGCGGAGGAAGTTCACCTTCTGGAATGCCGCGCCGAGACGCCTCGCGGACTCGGTCATGACCCCGAGCTCGGCGGCCGAAGGATTTGCTCCCGCAAGGAAGGCCTGCAGGCACATGAGGCCCACGACCTCGGCCGAACCATAGATGTACTCGCCCAGCGACTCGCTCGAATGCGAACTGGTTTCGCAGTCTCGCCGCATGGAGGCGAAGAACGGCGCCACGAGATCGTGCCCGATTCCCACTTTTCGGCCGGTTTGGGCAAAGGCGTGCACCACGGGATTGGTGCTGTAGCCGCACTCGAGGGCCGCGAAGGTCTCACGTTCAAGGCGGTCAAGTTGAGCGCTCACCGCATCTACCGGCAGGCCCGCCCCAGCCGCCGCGCCGTCCACGACCTCGTCGGCAAGGCGCACGAGCGCGTAGATGTTCTCGATGTCGGGTCGGATGGACGGTCCGAGTAGGCGGCATGCCAGCCCGAACGACGTCGAGTAGCTTCGGATGACGACGGCGGAACTCGCCGTGGCTGCGGCCGCGTAGCGTTGCAGCGGGTCAAGGATGACGCCGCGGCCTGAGCCGAAACGGCGGGCAGAGCCCCGGAGGTGAGGGGTGGCGGGCATCAGTGCTCCCGGTGGAGAAGGTGGTTGCAGAGGCGCGTGAGCTCCGAGCGCAAGGCCGCAGGAAGGTCGGAGCTGCGGGCCTCGTCGAGCGCCTCAGTGACGAGCGCGTGGGCCAGACTGAGGGCGTAGCCGTCTGCGCCCGCGCGGTGCAGGGCCTCGCGTGCCAGGGCGTCGCGCACTAGGTCGTCGCGGCCGTCCCGCTGGGCGCCCAGATGGGCGGCGACGTCGGGGTCACCGCCCGCGAAGGCCGTGAGGACGGTAAGCTTGCCCTCCCGGAGGTCCGAAGAGACCGGCTTGCCGGTCTGGCGGGGGTCACCGAAGGTTCCCAGCACATCGTCGATCACCTGGTATGCCACACCGATGAGGCTGCCGACCCGACCTAATGCGTCCACTTCGGCATCACGGGCACCCGCGAGCAAGGCCCCCGCTCGCAGCGGCGCCTCAAATGAGTAGACGGCCGTCTTGAGGCGCTCCATCTCGAGGACCTCCTCCATCGACCCCGAAGAATGGGCCATCAGGACGTCGGCCAGCTCTCCGATCGCGGCGTCCGTCACCGCGCCGTGGAGCAGGTCGAGGAGACGGGCACGCTTTTCGGGGTCCGCCACAGCGCCCTCCATCACACGAAAGGCCGCCGCGAGAAGGAGGTCACCCGCGATGATCGCCACCGAGCTGCCGAGGTGCTGAGCGTCAACGGTCGCGAACCCGCGTGCCTCGGCCTCTGACCCGTAGACGCCGGCAATGTTGAGGCGTCCCCGCCGCACAACATCGCGGTCGATCACGTCGTCATGGACCACAAGCGCCCCGTGGAGGAACTCGAACGATGCTCCGGCAGCGGCACAGACCCCGGCGTCGTCGCCGCCGAACGCCGCGTAGGCGAGCCATGCGAGCTGGGGGCGGAGGCGTTTGCCGCCCTCGAGCGAATCCTCTATTCGGTCCCAGAGTTCCCGCGCCGGCCCGGAGGGCGAGCGCTGCTTCGCAGTCGCGACGCAGTCCGTCAGGACGGTCTCGACGCGCTCGGCCACCTCCCCCCAGCCGAGGCCGAATCCCTCCCGGATTCGCCCCTTCGGCCGTTGACCGCGCTGCGTTGCCGCTGGTGCGATGACCGTCCCGTCCACTGCGTCTCCTGGTCTTGATAGCTCGATCTTCGAGAAATATGATGGTCGAGAAAAATTTCGGTGTCTAGAGGAGCTCGCATGGCCGTTCTCGGGACAACACCCAGACCTTCCCCGGCGATGCCGGGCGTCTTCACGGCGGCCTCGGCCGTCGTCGCCCTCCTCCTCGCTGCTGTGGGCAGCGGCGCATTCGGCGGCACCCCGGTGGCATCCGCAGCGGGGGGCTACTTCTCCAGCGTCGCCACGCCCCTTGCCCCAGGCGTTCCCGCGTTCTCGGTCTGGAGCGTGATCTACGCCGGGCTTCTCGGCTACGCGGTGTGGCAGCTCCTTCCCGCAGCCCGCCGCAGCCAACGTCAGGGGCGGATCAGGCCCTGGGCCGCTGCGTCGATGCTGCTCAACGCTGCGTGGCTCTGGGCGGTCCAACTCGGCTCCGTGCCCGCGAGCCTCGCGGTCATGCTCGCCCTGCTCGGAGTCCTTTCGCGCGTCTTCGCGCTAGGCCTCTCCCTGCGCCCTGGTTCACGCCTCGAGGCAGCCCTGAGCGACGTGACGTTCGGGCTCTATCTCGGCTGGATCTGCGTGGCGACAGTGGCCAACGTGGCTGCACTCCTCGCATGGGCGAAGGTCAGCTTGCCCGCCGAGCCCACCGCCGCCGTCGTGCTTCTTCTGACCGCCGCGGTGGGGCTCGCGCTCGGCTCGCGAGGACGGTGGTCCCCGGTGCTCGCCCTCGCCTGGGGACTAGCGTGGATCGCGGTGGCACGTGCCGGCGGACCACTGGCCCTGCCCGGGGTTGCCCTCGAGGCCACGGCGGCGGCCGCAGCAGTCTTGGGAGGAAGCCTCGCATTCGCCGCCCGCAGGCGGAGGGAGGGCCGCGCATGATCCGCACGATCGCCGTCACCGGCGCGACGGGCTACATCGGCGGGCGCCTCGTTCCACGGCTCCTCGCCGCCGGGAATCGCGTCCGCGTGCTCACCAGGAATCCAGCGAAGCTGCGGGACGTGCCCTGGCGCGACGACGTCGAGATGGTCGCCGGAAGCCTCGAAGACCCGGGCACAGTCGAGGCGCTGTGCGAGAAGGCCGACGTGGTCTATTACCTCGTCCACTCAATGGGCGCCCGAGCCGACGGCAGTTTCGCGGCGCGGGAGCTGGCCGGGGCCAAAGCCCTCACCGGCGCCGCGTCCTCGGCAGGTGCCTCTCGCATTGTGTACCTCAGCGGACTCAACCCAGGCACGAATCTCAGCAGGCATCTCAAATCGCGATCCGAAGTGGGCCGGATCCTTCTCGCGTCCGGTGTGCCCACCGCGGTGCTCCAGGCCGGCCTCGTGATCGGCTCGGGTTCGGCAAGCTTCGAAATGGTGCGCCACCTCACCGATGTTCTGCCCGTCATGCCCGCCCCGCGCTGGGTGCTCAACCATGTGCAACCGATCGCAGTGCGGGACGCGCTGCACTACCTTGAAAAGGCAGCTGACCTCCCCGGCGACGTCAACTGCACCTTCGACATCGGCGGACCCGACATTCTGACGTACGCCGAGATGATGCGCGGCTACGCGCGGGTCGCGGGACTGCGTCCGCCGCTCATCCGACCTCTCCCGGTGCTCACTCCCTGGCTCGCGGCGCAATGGGTCAATCTCGTCACCCCCATACCGCGCGCCCTCGCCGTGCCGCTCGTCGAATCGCTTCAGAACGACTGCGTTGTCCGCGGGACCGGGATCGAGCGGTACATCCCCCCGCCCAAAGACGGCCTGACCACGTACACGCGATCCGTAGAGCTTGCGCTCGCGAAGATCAGGCGCGGCGAGGTTGAGACGACGTGGGCGGGCTCGGCCGCCGGCTCGTCCCCGTCTGATCCGCTCCCCACCGACCCCGACTGGGCTGGGAGCACTGTCTTCACGGATACTCGAACGCAGTCGACGACCGCGCCGCCGGCAGAGCTGTGGGCCGTTGTCGAGGGGATCGGCGGCGAGAACGGGTGGTACTCCTTTCCCCTCGCGTGGGCCGTGCGGGGGTGGATCGACAAGATCGCCGGTGGCGTCGGGCTGCGGCGTGGCCGCCGCGACCCGCGCCGGCTCCAGCTGGGGGACGCGCTGGACTGGTGGCGTGTCGAGGCGCTCGAGCGAGGCCGGCTGCTCAGGCTCCGCGCGGAGATGCGTGTACCCGGCCGGGCATGGCTCGAGATGTCCGTAGCCGCAAGGGGGGCCGGCAGCCTGTACTCTCAGCGGGCTGTCTTCGTACCCCGCGGGCTCGCGGGGCGGCTCTACTGGGCCGCCGTCTTGCCGTTCCACGGAGTCGTGTTCAAAGGGATGGCCCAACGTATCGCCGCTGCAGCGGAGGCGCAGGCCGCACCAGAGGGAGTGCGCAAGGCTCATGATGACGCTCTTCGATAGGTCCTCCGTCCAGCTCGTCGACGACCGCGGCATGCCCGCCGGCACGGCACCCAAGGCGACGGTGCACGGCACAGACACGCCACTCCATCTTGCGTTCTCCTGCCACATCCAGGACGGGAACGGCAGCCTGCTCGTGACCCGCCGTGCCCTCACGAAGGCCACGTGGCCAGGCGTATGGAGCAACTCATTCTGCGGGCACCCCGCGCCGGGAGAGCCCTTGGGCGCGGCCGTCCGTCGGCGCGCACGCGAGGAGCTCGGAGTCGAGCTCGCTGACGTCACGGCCATCCTTCCAACATTCCGGTACCGCGCCACCGATGCCTCGGGAATGGTCGAGAACGAGATCTGCCCCGTGTTCCGTGCTCGCGTCACCACGGACCCCCTTCCCGCCCCGGACGAAATATGCGAGTGGCAGTGGACCACGGCTGCCCAGCTCCGCGCGGCAGTGGTCGCTGCGCCTTATGCCTTCAGCCCTTGGCTGCGGCTCCAGCTCAGAGAGCTCCATGTGGGAGCCCTCTGATCTCTTGCGAAGCCGCATTTTCGGGTTGAGGCTGCGCGGGGTCCATCCCGTCGGCAGTTTCGAGCGGTTTGCTACTGCGCCGCAGTCAACGGACAGCGGGGCACGGACTGCGGGTCCGCGGGTGCGGCGGAGCTCGGTTGTGGCCGCGGCCCACAACCGTGGGCTGGCCGCCAACTTTCCCCATGCCCCGGCGTGAGAAAGCCTGCCCGGTTTATCCCGATCATGTCCACGCGCAGATGCGCGCACACAGCGTTCATGTTGAACAGGCGCGCCCATCGGAACCGCGACTGGCGGCTATTCAGGAGCCTCGTGATCGCGCAGCATCCGGGGTTTCGGGCGGAATGGCGTTTCAGGGCCGCCCGAGGCTGCCCGGAGGCTGTCCGCGAGGTCGCCCAGGGCCTCGAGCAGGTCCTCGCCACCGGTCCGCGACAGCCCGGCCACGCTCGCCTCGGCGAGCTGGACCCAGGCAGCGGCGAGGTCGTCCAGGAGCTCCCGACCACTCGGGGTCAGCTCCACGACCATCGCCCGCCTGTCCTGTGTCGAGGGACGCCTGGCCACCAGGCCCAGCGCTTCCAGGCGCCTCACCGCGGAGGTGATCGTAGGCGGCTCGCAGCCGGCCGCCGCAGCCAGCTGCGCCTGGGTCCTGGGCCCGTTCTCGCCCAGCTCCATGATCAGGGCCTCCTGCCCGACGGCAAGCCCGACTCCGCGCAGGACCGACCCGGCCAACGCCCTATGCCGCATGCCGATCGTCCTGATGGCCCCGTTGAGGGCGCGGGCCTGGACATAGTCCACGGGTCCCCCTTGCCAAAGAGATAGTTAGATGACTAACTTTATGCAAGTAGTTAGCCATCTAATCGTATCTCCACAGGAACAGGAGACCATCAATGGAAGACAGACCGACAGGGTGCCTGCCCGGGAATCGCCTCACGCACATTCCGAGGGCACGATCCCTCGCCGTCGTTGCGGCCGCTACAGGTGCTGCGCTAGCCGTCTCCTTCGGCCCGGGGCCCGTCCAAGCGATCACCCCTGCCGCCGTCGCCCCGGCAGCAGCCTCCGCCGGCCTGCTCGGATTGGGCCTCCTAGCGGCGCTGGGGCGCACGCCGAGGGGCAGGAGGTTGTGGACGGCTATCGCCGCGGCCGCCGCAGCCCTGTCCCTGGCAGCGCCCCTGGCGGCCGGGACGACGATCGGCGCCAAGGCGGCATTGGCGGCGATGCACCTGGTGGTCGCCGCTGTCCTACTCGCCGGACTGCCGCGGACCACGCCGGCCCGCCAGCGCAGCCGGGCACCATCCACACCACCATCGACCCCGATCATGAGGTGAACGGACCCGGACGGGGCCGCCGTTCGACGGCCCCCGAAGGCCAACACCATCCGACCATCGAGGGCCCCGGAGCAGGGTCGAGCAGGTCAGAGCCCGCCGCGCTTCGACACCGGGTCCCGGTGGGCGCCCGCCAACAAATCTGGAGGCTGCCGTGCATGCGGTATTGCGAATCAATTCCTTTGACCCGGCGAAGCTGGCCGGCGCCGGTGAGGCCCTGCGCGAGTTCGACGCACTCCACGCGGCCCAGTCCGGCTTCCTCGGCACCGTCACCGTGGACCTCGGGGACGGCCGTCACTTCGTCATGAACCTCTGGAGAAGCGCCGAGGACGCCCAGGCGGGGCTGTCCGTCCTTGGCCCCGCGGTGGGACGCCTGATGGCACCGCTCCTCGCGTCCCCGTCGGAGCTGATCGGCACGGGCACCGTGATCCGGTCGGACCTCGCACCGGACGAGGGGCACTAGCAGGCGCCGCCGCTCCTGGCGCCGGCCCGAGACGACGGGCGCCGCTCCGGCGCGCTCGCTCCCTCGATTCGCCCGTCGCCCGCGCCCGTCGATATGCGAGGCTTCTACGAAAACGGTCCACGGCTCGGCCGCAGCCGCGAATGACAGACAGGAGGGGCCGATGGCCCAGACAGTAGATGCCGGACAGGGGCTCGTCGAAGCCCTCCACGCCGACGGGCCCGCGCCCGGGCACGCGAAGGAGCTGATGCTGTTCGGCAGATTCGTAGGGTCCTGGGACGTGGCTTGGACAGGCATTGACGCAAGCGGGCGCGAGGCGGACCGCCGCGGCGAGCTCCACTTCGGGTGGGTGCTCGGCGGTCGCGCGGTCCAGGACGTCTGGATCGTTCCGGGCCGCGGCGAGCCCGGCGAAGGGCAGCCTCCGCTGGCATTCCACGGCACCACCATCCGCTTCTACGACCGCGCCCTCGGAGCATGGCGATCGACCTGGGTCGAGCCGGTGAACGGCCGAGTCCGCCGCTTCATCGGCCGCCCGGCCGGCGAGGAGATCATCCTGCTCAGCGACGAGGAGAACCCGCAGCTGCGCTGGCGCTTCACCGAGATCACCTCCGACGCCTTCCGCTGGCGCTCCGAGATCTCCCGCGACGGCGGGCAGGCCTGGGCGTTCAACGAGGACATGCGCCTGACCCGTCGGCCCCAGCACTGAGAGAAGAAGGCCGCGAATGCTCGACGTCGAGCCGTTCCCCCACCGCAGGAGCCCCTCACCCCAACCCGGTCTCTCAGGCCGCACCCCCGGACATCTGCGGTCCCGGTCGGGCCAGCCGTGGCCCTGTGCTGGATGGCCCGGCGAGCCCGTGCGTTCGCCTGACCGAGTCCGCGCTCGAGACTTGCTGCCCGTTGCGTCTTCCCCTGGCTGGCCCTCAATCGTCTGATCCTAGGCAGGACGACACAGCTGACGGACGGACCCAGTCCCCCGCGGGAGCACATTATGAGAGCAACGCTGGTCCCGTACGGGATAGTCTTCCGGATGCCATTCCTGGGCTCTTCTTCGCGGTGCTGAGCTTGGAGGGGTGCTCAGGCCTCGGGGCGGGAGTCTGCGACCAGCAGTGCGGCCATGCGGCGGGAGCGCTCGGCCGCGTGGAGGTCGCCTTCGGCGGCGGCGACGATCGAGCCCTTGAGGAGGATGTGGCAGGACCATGCAAACCCCTCCGGGTCCTCCAGCCCGGCCTCGCGCGCCAAACCGGCCAGCTGCTCCCGGGTCCGGGTCAGGTAGTCAAGGCTCGCCCGGCCCAGCGGGTGTGCCGGACCCATCTCCATCAGCACGTGCAGGAACGAGCTGACCTCCACAGCGCCCTGCCGGAACCACTCGTCGAAGACGTCGAACACCGCCAGCAGGGCCGGCCTGTCCTCGTCCCGGTGCCGGGCGACTGCGGCCTCGATGGCAGCGCTGCGCTCCTCGTACCAGCGCTCGAGGTACGCCAGGGCGAGGTCGTCCTTGGTGCGGAAGTGCCTGTAGAAGGTCGCTTTGGCCACGCCCGAGCGCTCGATCAGCTCGTCCACCCCGACGTCGCGGATCCCGCGGCGGGCGAAGAGCTCGAAGGACGTGTCCAGGATCCGCTGCCGCGCCGTGGCCATCCTGGCGGGACCCCGAACAAGCCTCTCCTCCGTCTCCTCCATACTGACTCCCTACCCGCCGTCGTCGAGCCCTAATCTCAAGGCCCCATGTCCAAGTGCTACGAGGATCGGGGGAATCCGCGCGGCAGTGCCGCCGCTACCGAACGGGCATGCGCTGCCCGGCCTGCGCTGCCCCTGGCTGCAGGATTTCGGGATGGCGAGGGTGCGCCTGGCGGTCCGCCGCCGTCCCATTCCAGAAAGGTCATTGCTCGCGGTGCTGGACCCCCCATGCGCTCGCGCAGATGTGGACCGTCGAGCGGGCGCGCTGCGCGGCCGCATGCTGGACTGCACGGGCTGAATGCCCCGCATGGGCTGGATCTGCAGCAACTCCGGGCGCTTCGGGGGCGAAGGAGCCGAAGGGCCACGCGCCGGCGCGGGCTCTCGCCCATAACTCGGGGAAAGGAACATCCGGTATTGCCGCACCGACGGCTTCCGAGACCATGACTATCAGAATGGGGGTGGACAGACCGTTCTGTCAATGTCCTCAACGCGTACCGCGCACCTGCTCGACAGACGGGTTCGCCCCCAGGAATCAGCGGTGGACGGGCCTTTCGCAACAACTCGGAGTGGCTGGTTCCGTTGACTCCCTGACTTCAAACGGCGGTATTTCCCCAGAGAGTCCTTTCAAGGTACAAAAGTCTTGCGGCCGTAACGGCCCGGGCGAGTAGCGGCGCCCGAGCCGTTACGGCGGGCTCCCGTCCCGGACGGGGCCCGCACCCGGGATGCTGATCCTTGGAGGCGGTTGCGCACGCCGAATCCCGTTTCGGGGCCGGAGGCGCGCTCGGCTTGGGCGTTCGAGTGGTAACCCGGAGCAGTGAACCCGGCCCACGAGCGAGGTCTGGGCTGGGCCATATTTGGGCCATTAAATCCGCGAGGAGCAACTGAAACGAACTGAGACTCTCGGATAAAAACCGCGAGATTCTGCGGATCTGGCCCATAGATACAGTACGGAAAACCTCCCGGTCTCACTGAAAATCGAAAGGTCACCGGATCGACGCCGGTCGGAGCCACCACGGAAACCCCCGAGCAATCGGGGGTTTCGCCGTTTAACCCTCCCCGTGGGGTACTCACCTGCAGCTCAGCAGGCGAACTACGCCATGATCGCACCGCGCGGCGATCGTCACTACGGCGGGGTGAGCTCGTCGTCGTCGCCCTCTTGCCAGCCCAGTTCGAACTCTTCGGTGCCGCGGAGCAGACCGAGATGCTGATCGGCAAGAATCGCGTCGAACGGGTGCGGAGCCACGCCAAGAGAGCGACGGATTACGGCGGCCCTCGCCGCGAGAGCACCAGCTTGCCGCACGTTGCCCATCGCGGCAGCGACGTGGGCAAGCCCCTCCAGCGTCTCGCCGAGCCCCCACCGATCGTCCGCTGCACCCACCACCGCGAGGCTCTCGTCGAGCGCCCGAGCCGCGCCGGGGAGGTCGCCGCTCAGGAGCCGGACCGCCGCGACGTGACGGACGGCGCGAGCCAGATAGGTCTCGTCGCCTAGTTCGGCGAACATGTCTCGCGCCTCCGAGAAGCGGCGGTCCGCTTCAACGAGGTGAGCGGTATGGGTGAGCCCCGCGCCGTCGTTGAGCGTTGAGATTGCGACGAGCCACTGGTCTCCGGCAAGCTCGTGTGCGGCGGCGAGGGCCTCGCGGAGCAAGGCGGCTGCCTCGGCGGTGCGTCGGTCCGCGAGCGCGATCATGCCCCGGAGCGTCAGGGCGTTCCTGCGCCCCAATGGACCGCCCGCCTCAGCGAGGCGCCGGAGCGCACTCGCGTGGATCCGGGCTTCGGCATAGTCGCCCTGAAGGTAAGCGAGCCAGCCGGCTCCCGATCGGGCCTTGGCCGCGAGGGTCGGATCGGCGTCATCCACAGCGGCGAGCGCTGTGCGCAGCCATGTCCGCCCCTCCGAGAACCCGCCCTCCCACAGCCAGAACATCCACAGCGACGCGGCGAGACGCAAAGCCTCGACACCCCGGCCGGCGTCGGTGAACCACCGGAACGCGAGGCGGAGGTTGCCGAGGTCTGCTGAGGTCTCCCGATGCGCTCCGTGTTGGCCCGTCTGCCGGATCGCGAGGGATTCTGCTTCTGCGGCGCGCAGGAACCACACCGCGTGGCGGTCGCGGGCTGCGGCGTCGCCCCCTGATTCCACGAGCCTCGTGGCACCGAACTCGCGTACGGCGTCGAGCATCCGGTACCGTCCGTGGCCCTCGACGGGTGATGGCGCCGCCGCGAGGCTCTGATCCACGAGGGCGCTCACGTCCGGGAGCGGATCGCGGCCGAGAGCTGCCCGAGCGCCGGCGAGCGACCACCCGTCGAACACGGCGAGCTGCGCAAGTGCCTCCCTGGCCGTATTCCCGAGGAGGCCGTAGCTCCACGCAACAGTGGCCTCGATGGTTCGGTGCCGCGCGTCGTCGTCAATCGGTCCTCCGGTGAGGATCTCGAGCTGGTGGCTCAAGCGCTCTCTCAGGTCCCCGAGTCCGAGGTGGGCCACCCGCGCCGCTGCGAGCTCGACCGCGAGGGGAACTCCCTCCACCCGCGCACAGATGTCGTTGACCAGAGAATGTGAGGCCGAGAGCTCAAGCCCCGGCCGTGCGGCCGCGGCGCGCTCGGCGAACAGCTCGCATGCGGCGGGCGCGTCGAGCGGTTCGACCCGCATCAGGTGCTCGGCAAGAAGCCGCAACGGGGTCCTGCTCGTCACGAGAACACTCGTCCGCTGGCAACGTGCGAGGATTTCGCCGACGAGGGGCGCGGCCCCGACCAGTCCTTCGAACGTGTCGCACACGAGCAGCATCCGGCGCTCCCCGATCGCCGCGCACACCATGTCCGCGACAGTGCCGTGAGCGACATTGGCGCCGACGGCGGTCGCGATCGCGAGGCCGGCCGCGTCCGCGTCGCGGCAGCTCGCAAGCTGGATGAAAGCCACGCCGTCGTCGAACAGCGGACCGCACTTCTCGGCTGCGGCGAGCGCGAGCCGCGTCTTGCCCACGCCACCCGGACCGGTGAGCGTGACGAGTCTCGTCGAGGGGTTGCGGAGGTGTGCAGTGAGATCTTCGAGGGCCCCGTCGCGGCCGAGCAGCGGTGTCCCGGGGACCGGAAGCGCCGCCATCCGGCCGCCGGGTCCAACGATCCCGCGGGCGAGGGCGGTGAACCGTTCCTTCTGTCGTTCCGCCAGCCCGAGCGCGTCTGCCAGCCGCGCCGCCGTCGCGGGATAGAGACGTCCGCGAAGACCCCGTTCCGTATCGCTCACGGCGCGAACGCTCATGCTCGCCCGCTCAGCGAGCTCTTCCTGGGTCAGCCCCGCCGCGACGCGCAGCCGCCGGAGTTCCTGGGACAACGCAGCGTCCGCGCCCATGCGACACCTTCTTTCTACGCCAAGGTTAGAGCGGCCGTACGTCGAGCGGGAGCGGAGGCCCGCCAACTCGGTGGGCCAGCCGGTGGGTACCCGTCATGGCACAGCACCACGCCGGGGCGCACGCTGTTCCGTGTCAGGTTCCTTACGAACTCAGCTGGAGGACACCATGTCGGTCGAGACATCTCGCAGCCTTGTAGGCCGCCTGTACGAAGAGGTGCTCAACACGCGATCCCTTGGCGCGATCGACGAGATTGCGGTCGAGGACTACATTGAAAACGATCCGATGCCCGGGCAGGGCGAAGGGCGGTCGGGCCTTCGCAATCGAGTGTCGATGCTCGTCACGGCGCTCGAGCCGCGCTTCACGGTGGAGGATGTTATCGCGGAAGGCGATCGCGTCGTCGTCCGTTGGCGCAACCGGGGCACCCACGTCGAGCCGTTCCTCGGGCTCCCCGCCACCGGCAAGTCGTTCGAGATCGCGGGAATCGACATCTACCGCGTCGAGGGCGGCCGGCTCGCCGAGCACTGGCACGTCGTCGATCAGCTCGCCCTGCTCATGCAGCTCGGGTTCGTCCCGGCCCCGGAAACGGCGTCACCGTGAGCGGTGGGCGGACGACGGCGGTCCCGCCCTCTGCGCAGGTGGGACCGCCCGCGCCCATCACCGAGGCAGACCGCGCGCTCGTCGCCCTCGAACCGAAGCTCATCGCCGTGCGCCGCGAGCTCCACGCCCATCCTGAGGTCGGGTTCGACGTGAGCCGAACCGCCGTCCGGTTGGCCGAGGCATTCGAGAGCTTGGGGCTCTCGGTGAGGACCGGCGTCGGCGGTACCGGAGTGATCGCTGATCTCGAGGGCGACCATGACGGCCCCCGCATCCTTCTACGGGCCGAACTCGACGCCCTCCCGGTCCGCGAGGCTACTGGGCTCGCGTTCGCGGGTACTGGCGCAGCCGGACACTTGTGCGGCCACGACGTCCATCTCGCGGCCGCGCTCGGTGTCGCCGAAGTGCTCGCCGCACGTCGAGACAGTCTTGCTGGCGGGGTGAGGTTCTGCCTCCAACCGGCCGAGGAGCTTCTGGCCGGAGCGGCTCCCATGGTCGCCGACGGAGTCCTCGACGGGATCGACGCCGCGCTCGGCGCACACGTCCTTTCGGCGCTTCCCTACGGAACGGTGTCCGTGAACCCGGGAGTTGTCCTCGCCGGGGCGGACTTCTTCCGCGTGATCGTTTCCGGTGGCGCCGGCCACGCCGGGACGCCGGGGCAATTCGCTGACGGCATCCTCGCCGCGGCCCACATCACGACGGCGCTCCAAGCCGTTGTCGCGCGGGAGACACCTGCAGGTGAACTCCTCGTCATCGGGCTCGGCGCGGTCCATGGCGGCAACGCAGCGAACGCCGCGCCCGAAGAAGTGACCCTGCTCGGGAACGTTCGATGGCTCGACGTCGCGACTGCGGGCAGGGCTCGCCGGCGCGTCGAGGAAGTCGGCTCCGGGGTGGCGGCGGCCCTCGGTTGCCGCGTGACGGTCGAGTGGACCGGACATGCGCCCGTGCTCGCCAACCGACCGGAGCTCGCCGCGATGGCCCGCGAGGCCATCCAGGCGGACGGACTGGCGGACGTGACCGAGATTCCGCCGCTGACCGCGAGCGATGACTTCGCCGAGTTATCGGCGCGCGTTCCCGGCCTCTTCCTCGGGATCGGATGCGGTGGGCCCGGGAGCGCGCCGCACCATCACCCGCTTTTCACGGTCGATGAACGGGCCGTGCTCTTGATGGCGCGGGTGCTGTTCCGGGCGCTGGTCCGGCTCTTGAGGCGGGTTCCTTAGCGGCACTGGTGGAGGAAGGGACAGCGCAGTGAGGGGTGCGGACGCCGCGGGGCACCGCCCATGTGGGGGGGACGGGGCTGCCGTGGCGGTCTCCTGGACAGGAATGGGGGATGCCGGCCGTGAAGGCCGTGATCAGCGTTACGTCGGTATGATGGTTTCATCAAGCCGTCATTATTCCGACGTTGGAGGGATGAAGTGTTCGGGGAGCGCGAGGCGCCGCTGTATGAGATCAAGGCGAACCTGTTCAAGGCCTTGGCGCACCCGGTGAGGATCCGGGTCCTGGAGATCCTAGCGGCCTCGCCCGGTGAGTCCTGCGCGGTGAGCGTGCTGCTGGAGGGCACGGGTCTGGAGGCCTCGCACCTGTCCCAGCATCTCGCCACGCTGCGCCGGTGCGGGGTGGTGACCAGCGTGCGCAGCGCGAGCACGGTCACGTATTCGCTGGCCAGCCCCGCGGTGGCCCAGATGCTCGCGGCCGCCAGGGTGTTCCTGCTCGAGTCCCTCGCAGGGGCCAGGGAGGCTCTGGAAGCCGTCGAGGGCCTTCCGGCCCTCGGCGCCGTCCCGGGCGGGCCGCGGCGGTGAGCGGAGCACAGGCCGGGGGCTGGGGGGCGCTCCTCGAGGCACTCCGTCGGCCGCTGCCGCGCGCGGAGGACCTCCCTAGGCCCAGCGACTACGCCGAGCTGGGGCGGACGTGGAAGGGCGATCTGGTCGCCGGGGTCACCGTGGGCATCGTGGCGCTGCCGCTGGCTCTTGCATTCGGGGTCAGCTCGGGGGTCGGGGCGCAGGCCGGGCTCATCACCGCGATCGTCGCGGGTGTCGCCGCGGCGGTCTTCGGCGGGTCGAACGTGCAGGTCTCGGGCCCCACTGGGGCGATGGTGGTCGTGCTCGCCCCGATCGTGGCACGCTCCGGAGTCGGGGCGGTCGCGCTGCTGACGATCCTGGCCGGTATCGTACTGTTCGTCCTAGGCGCGTCCAGGGTCGGCCGTGCCGTGTCCTGGATCCCCTGGCCGGTGATCGAGGGATTCACGCTCGGGATCGGCGCGATCATCTTCCTCCAACAGGTCCCTTCCGCCCTGGCCTCCCCGGTCCCCGCGGGCGAGAACGCTCTGGTGGCGGCCGTCCGGTCGGCCCTCGGCGCGGCCTGGCCACAGGCTGGCGTGAGCCTGGCCGTCGCGGCCGCGGTCGCGGCGCTGATGGTGGCCCTGCCCAGGCTGCACCGTTCCCTGCCGGCGTCCTTGATCGCGATCGCCGCAGCCACTCCGGCGGTGGCGCTGTTGCACGTGGATACCCCCCTGATCGGGCGCCTGCCGTCGGCCCTGCCCCTGCCGGGCATCCCCACGATGGATCTGGCCCAGCTGCCCTCGCTGGCCGGGTCGGTGATCGCGATCGCCGTGCTCGCCGCCATCGAGTCCCTGCTCTCGGCCCGCGTGGCCTCCGGGCTCGTCGGTCCGGACGGCCGCACGACCGGCCCGTTCAACGCCGACCGGGAGCTGGTCGGCCAGGGCATCGCGTCGGTGGCCGCTGGGCTTTTCGGCGGGATGCCTGCCACCGGGGCGATCGCCCGCACCGCGGTGAACGTCCGTTCGGGCGGCAGGACGCGCGCCGCCGCGATCGTCCACGCCCTGGTCCTGATCGCGGTCGTGTACCTCGCAGCCCCGCTAGTCGGGATGATCCCGCTCGCCGCCCTGGCAGGGGTGCTGATGGCCACCGCGGCCCGGATGGCCTCGCCGCGCACGGTCAAGAAGGTCCTGGGCTCGACCCCGGCCGATGCCGCCGCGTTCGTCCTCACCGCCGTCATCACCGTTTCCTTCGATCTCATCGTCGCGATCGAGATCGGCATCGCGTGCGCGGCGTTCCTGACGCTGCGCAAGCTTGCAGGCCTGGGCAGGGTGCGCCGGGAGCCGATCGCCGGGCCGGCGCAGGAGGGCGATGGGCGCATCGCGGTCTTCCGCCTCGACGGGCTGATGTTCTTCGGCGCCGCCGACCGTGTCCTGGCCGAGCTCGCTGCAGTGGCCGACGCCGAGGTCGTGATCCTGCGCCTGTCCCAGCTGCGCTACCTCGACGCCACCGGCGCCCAGGCCTTGGTCGAGATCATCCGCGAGCTCGAACGCCGCGGGATCACCGTCCTGCTCAAAGGCGTCCAGGACGAGCACCTCGCCCTCGTCACCCGGGTCGGGGTCATCGCCGAGCTCCGCCACCACAGGCACCTCTTCGGCACCCTGCCCGACGCCATC
>NZ_JBKZWT010000500.1:0-1724 GCF_047759905.1 Sinomonas sp. G460-2
GCTCGCGGTGGTGAGCATCGTCGTGGTGGGCGCAGTCGTGTATCTCTCGACGTGGACCGGCTGGTTCCTGTCCTCAGACGGCTACTTCCGCCACTGGGCAGACACGCACCCCGACCCGCTGTGGCAATGGGTGCCCGGCTCGCTCCGTTCGCTCGCGCACTATCACTTCGAGGCGTACTCGTTCCACACGACCCTGACCACCACGCATCCGTACGCCGCAAGCCCCTGGAGCTGGCTCGTGCAGGGCCGCCCCACATCGTTCTACTACGCCGAGCCGACCACGGGCTGCGGCGCGGACCGGTGCAGCTCGGCCGTGCTCTCGCTCGGAAACCCGCTCATCTGGTGGGCCGGGACGATCGCACTCGCGATCGCCGTCCTCCTGTGGGCCGGGCGGCGTGACTGGCGGCTCGGCGGGCCGCTGTGCGGGATCGCTGCGGGCTACCTCCCGTGGTTCATGTACCCCGACCGGACCATGTTCGCGTTCTACGAGGTCTCCTTCGAGCCGTTCTTCGTGCTCATCCTCGCGTACATGATCGGCCACGTCCTGGGGAGGCCTACGGACCCTCCGTGGCGGCGACAGGCGGGCCTCCTCGGGGTGGGGCTGTACTTCGTGCTCGTCCTCATCGTCTCGGCGTACTTCATGCCGATCTGGACGGCGCAGACCATCACGTACGTCGACTGGCGGCTACATATGTGGATGCCGAGCTGGGTGTGAGATTGGCAGAATGGGCCCTGTGAGCAGCAGCACTTCGGAGAACGCCGACCCCGGCGAAGGGGTGCAGGATGCGAGCCCATCCGACGTGCTCGGGGGGCACGTCCGCATGGTGCCCGTGCGCGAGGCGCATACGGACCGGCTCGGACCGCGCCGAGCCGACGGGATGAACGCGACCGATCTGCTCCTCGAACGGGCCGCCGCGACGCCGGAGCGGCACGTCTACGCGCTCCGCGACGGCGCATCGTGGCGCGGCGTCGGGGCCGCAGACTTCCTCGACCAGGTGCGCTGGCTTGCGCGCGGGCTCATCGCGGGAGGCCTCGGCGTAGGCGACCGCGTCGCGATCCTCTCCCCCAGCTGCTACGAGTGGTCCCTCGTGGACTTCGCGGTCTGGTATGCGGGCGGCGTGAGCGTGCCCATCTACGAGACGGATTCCCCGGCCCAGATCGAGTGGATCCTGCGGGATTCGGGCGCGAGCCGCGTCTTCGTCGCGCCGTCCCTCGAGGCCATGGTCGCCAACGTGCTTGAGGGCTCGGCAGAGCTCGCCGAGCGGTTCATCCGGGTCACGACCCTCGAGTTCGAGGCCGAGGGAGCGACGCTCAGCAGCCTTGCGGGCCCCGGCCACGGTGTGAGCGAGGCCGAACTCGAGCGGCATCGGGCCGCGGCGGGACTCAGCTCCCCTGCGACGATCGTCTACACGTCGGGGACCACGGGCCGGCCGAAGGGCTGCGTGGTGACACACGGCAATCTCGTGCTGCTCTCGGACAATCTGATCCCGCACCTCGACGATCCGCTCGGGGCCCCGGATCCGCGCACGGTCATGTTCCTGCCACTCGCGCACGTGCTCGCGCACGCCGTCCAGGTGGTGTGCCTCGCGGCCGGCGCGACCGTCGCGTACAGCAGCCCCGCGGACCTGCTCTCGGCGCTGCGCAGCTTCCGCCCCACGTTCCTCCTGGGGGTGCCGCGGATCTTCGAGAAGGTGTACGCAGCCGCGCTCGATCAGGCCGCGCGA
>NZ_JBKZWT010000501.1:0-1685 GCF_047759905.1 Sinomonas sp. G460-2
AGGACGAGCTCGGGGAGCTGCTGCTCGACGTCGTCCGTGCAGCGCGCGAGCGCGGCCTCGATGCCGAGCGGGCGCTCAGGAGCGCCGTGCGCCGTCTGCCCGCCTAGGTAGTGGTTCGGTCACAGTGTCGCGCCCGCCCGCCGCGGCCACTAGGCTGTGGGTGACATTGAGGTCATCCACGAGTTACACCCCGTGATCACGCTCCCTTTGATCAATGCTCACCCTTGCTAGGAGTTCAATCCATGGCCCTTATCGATGCCATTCACGCCCGCGAGATCCTTGATTCCCGCGGCAACCCCACGGTCGAGGTCGAGGTCCTTCTGAGCGATGGTTCGCTCGGCCGCGCGGCCGTCCCGTCCGGGGCGTCGACCGGCGAGTTCGAGGCCGTGGAGCGCCGCGACGGTGACAAGGGCCGCTACCTCGGCAAGGGCGTCCAGCAGGCCGTCGAGGCCGTCGTGGACCAGATCGCCCCCGCCCTCCAGGGCTTCGACGCGACGGATCAGCGCGCGATCGACCAGGCGATGATCGATCTCGACGGCACGCCGAACAAGTCGAACCTGGGCGCCAACGCGATCCTCGGCGTCTCCCTCGCGGTCGCGAACGCCGCCGCGGACTCCTCGAACCTCCCGCTCTACAAGTACCTGGGCGGCCCGAACGCGCACGTCCTCCCGGTCCCGCTCATGAACATCCTCAACGGCGGCTCGCACGCCGACTCCGACGTGGACATCCAGGAGTTCATGGTCGTCCCGCTCGGCGCGGAGACGTTCTCCGAGGGCCTCCGCTGGGGCGTCGAGGTCTACCACTCGCTCAAGGGCGTGCTCAAGGCCAAGGGCCTCGCGACTGGCCTCGGCGACGAGGGCGGCTTCGCGCCGAACCTCCCGTCGAACCGCGCGGCGCTCGAGCTCATCACCGAGGCCATCAAGAAGGCCGGCTACGAGCCGGGCAGGGACATCGCTCTCGCGCTCGACGTCGCGTCCTCGGAGTTCTACACGGACGGCGCGTACCAGTTCGAGGGCAAGCCGCACACGGCCGCCGAGATGAGCGCGTACTACGCGGAGCTCGTCCGCGACTTCCCGCTCGTCTCGATCGAGGACCCGCTCGACGAGAACGACTGGGACGGCTGGCGGACCCTCACCGACGAGATCGGCGACAAGGTCCAGCTCGTGGGCGACGACCTCTTCGTCACCAACCCGAAGCGCCTCCAGCAGGGCATCGACGCGAAGACCGCGAACTCGCTCCTCGTCAAGGTCAACCAGATCGGCTCGCTCACCGAGACGCTCGACGCCGTGTCCCTCGCCCAGCGCTCGGGCTACACGACGATCACGTCGCACCGCTCCGGAGAGACCGAGGACACGACGATCGCGGACATCGCGGTCGCGACGAACGCCGGCCAGATCAAGACGGGCGCCCCCGCCCGTTCGGAGCGCGTCGCGAAGTACAACCAGCTCCTGCGCATCGAGGAGGAGCTCGACGACGCCGCTCGCTACGCCGGGCGCTCCGCGTTCCCGCGCTTCAAGGCGTAAGCGGTTCCCATCCGTTCGAAGGTCGCGACCCACGGGAAGTGACCTTTGAAGTATTCCCAGCCCCGGCGGCTATGGTTGAACGAGACCATAGCCGCCGCTGCTTTGCGCCCCGAGGAGACGAAGTCCATGGCCACGCGCCGCCCGCAGGTACCCCGGACCAGC
>NZ_JBKZWT010000502.1:0-1654 GCF_047759905.1 Sinomonas sp. G460-2
CTCGCCAAGGGCTACAAGTAACCACAACCTGACTCTTCGATTGCTCCGTAACTGTCGTTATAAGCCTCCAAAACGACAGTTACGGAGCAGTCGATGCCGAGGACGAAGGGCGCAAGCATGAGAACGAACCGCATCTTCCACGCCGTCGACTCCCACACCGAGGGGATGCCGACGCGGGTCATCACGGGCGGCATCGGGACGATCCCCGGCTCGAGCATGGCCGAGCGCCGCCTGTGGTTCATGGAGCACAGCGACTGGATCCGCACCCTCCTCATGTACGAACCCCGCGGCCATGCGTCGATGAGCGGAGCGATCCTCCAGCCGTCTACGCGGCCGGACGCGGACTTCGGCGTGCTGTACATCGAAGTCTCGGGCCTCCTGCCCATGTGCGGCCACGGCACGATCGGCGTCGCGACGGTGCTCGTCGAGACGGGCATGGTCGAGGTCGTCGAGCCGGTCACGACCGTGCGCCTCGACACCCCGGCCGGTCTCGTCGTCGCCGAGGTGGCCGTGCGGGACGGGCACGCGGAATCCGTCACGATCACGAACGTGCCCTCGTTCTCCGATCGGCTCGACGCCTCGGTGGACGTCCCCGGCTTCGGGACCGTCGCGTACGATCTCGCGTTCGGCGGCAACTTCTACGCGATCGTGGACCTCGACTCCCTCGGACTCCCGTTCGAGCGCTCGCGCAAGGACGATCTCCTCAAGGCCGGCCTCGCGATCATGGACGCGATCAACGAAACCGCCGAACCTGTGCACCCCGAGCGCGCGGACATCCGCGGCTGCCACCACGTCTACCTCAAGGCTCCGGGTTCGAACGCGGAGCACTCGCGGCACGCGATGGCCATCCACCCGGGCTGGTTCGACCGGTCCCCGTGCGGCACCGGCACGAGCGCCCGGATGGCCCAGCTTCACGCGCGCGGCGAGCTCGCCTTGGGTACGGACTTCGTGAACGAGTCCTACATCGGGTCGAGGTTCATCGGCCGCCTCGTGGGGGAGACCGAGGTCGCGGGCCGGCCCGCCGTGATCCCGACCGTCACGGGCCGGGCGTGGGTCACGGGCACGGCGCAGTACTTCCTCGACCCCACCGACCCGTTCCCGCGGGGGTTCCTGCTGTGAGCGTGGGTGGGAACGTGAGCGTGAGCTCGAACCGTGGGACCGGGAGCCTCCCGTACTTCGACGCCGCGGCCGTGCGCGCGGCGGCGCCATGGACGGACGCCGTCGCGGCCCTCGAGCGCGCCCTCCTCGACGGCGTGGACCCGGAGGAGGACGGCCCGCGCCTGTTCAGCCCCGCGCCGGGCGGCGAGTTCCTGCTCATGCCCGCATCCGGCCCGGCCTACAGCGGGGTCAAGGCCCTCACCGTCGCGCCGGGCAACCCGGCGCGCGGCCTCGAGAAGATCCAGGGCGTCTACCTCCTCGTCGACTCGGACACCCTCGCCCCCCTCGCCGTCATGGACGGCACCGAGCTCACGGCGATCCGCACGCCGGCGACGACGCTGCTCGCCGTCACGAGGATCCTCGCCTCGTCCGCCGGAGGCGTCCCCGAGAACCCCCGCGTGCTCGTCTTCGGTGCGGGGATCCAGGCCCTCAACCACCTCCGCGCGGCGCACGCCCTCATGCGCGGGGCGAGCCTCGCCGTCGTCGGCCGCCGTCC
>NZ_JBKZWT010000503.1:0-1642 GCF_047759905.1 Sinomonas sp. G460-2
CGCCCTCAGCTCGCGCGGCCGGAACGGCTTGATGAGGTAGTCGTCAGCGCCGGACTGCAGCGCGAGGATCGTGTCCGGCTCCTCGTCGCGCGCGGTGAGCATGACGACGTAGGCGTCGCTCGAGGTCCTGATCCGCCGGAGGACCTCGAAGCCGTCGATGTCCGGGAGTCCGAGGTCAAGGGTCACGACCGCGGGATCCTCTCGGCGAGCGATCTCCGCGCCTTCGCGACCTGTTGCGGCGCTGAGCACCTCGAAGCCCGCTTGGCGCAGCACGTCCTCCACGAGGTGGCGGACGTCGTCATCGTCCTCGACCACGAGGGCAAGGCCCAAGTCGTCCATATTTCTCTCCTCTGCGGCACCCTCAACTGCGCCGGTCACCCGTCGGTCAGTACTTTGTCATATTCTCATTACGCAGATGAATATCACACTGCTCAATCTGTCAAAGGGGGACTGAGGGAAGGAGCATCGTGTCGACAAGTGAACAGGCACTCCTCCGGTGGGCTCGCCGGAACTTCCAGCACCTCGGACTCCGGGCCCGAGCCGCGCTGTGCCAGCTGCCGCTGGTCGCGTCCGTGCTCGCGGCACCGCTCGCGATGCCTGCGGAATGGGGCCGGGCGAGCGAACGTCCCCTCTTCGTCGCGGGGCTCCTCCTGCTCGTCGCGGCCACGGGCGCCTGCTTCGCCATCCCGTGGGACCGCCTCTCGCCCGGCGCGCTCCTCGCCGTGCCGATCCAGGACTTCGTGGCCATCGGCCTCCTCAACCAGGGCTCGGCCGACGGCCTCCGCGGGCTCGGGACTCTCTCGATCGTCCCGGTCATCTGGATCGCCGCCACGACACCGACCACGTGGGCCGCTCTCGCCCTGTGCCTCGCCGGACCCGGATTCATCGCACTGCCGGCCCTCGTCCAAGCCTTCGCTGGCCTCGGCTCGGTAGGGCTCGGCGACGCGCTCCTGCTCCCGCCCCTTCTGCTCACCGTCGCCGTCGCGGTCCGGGCCGCGCGGGCCGGACTCACCATCCAGGAGCGGCAGCTGCGGGCCCAGCAGTCGCGCCTGCAGAAGCTGCTCGTCGAATCCCAGTCCACCGAGCGTCTCCTCGCCACGCTCCTCGACGCCGTCAACGTGGGAATTGTCGCGGTGGGCCCCGACGCCGTGCCCGTGAGGTCCAACCGCCGGTTCCGGGAGCTCGTCGCGGAGTCGGGTTGGGTCCTCCCGGGCACCACATGGGACGACTCGGTTGGGCAGCGGCTCTTCGCCCGCGACCGCCGCACACCGCTACCGCCCGAGCAACGGCCGCTGCGTCGCGCGGCCGCCGGGGAACGGATCGACGAAGAAATCGTGTGGCTGGGCCGCGGGCGGGGCGCGCGGGCGATGTCCGTCGTCGCGCGGCCGGTCGACGGCCCCGAGGGCGGCGGGGTGATCTCGTTCGGAGACGTCACGGCGCTCGCGGGGGCAGTCGAGGACAAGGCCGAGCTCGTACGCACAGTCGCGCACGAATTCCGCTCCCCGCTCACGGCGGTGCTGGGCAACCTCGACCTCGTGCTCGAGTCGGCCTCCCTGGCCCCGGAGGACCGCTGGCGCCTCGACGTCGCCCAGCGGAGCGCCGAGCGCCTCATCGATCTGGCCGCGGACCTCGCCGTCTCCTC
>NZ_JBKZWT010000504.1:0-1628 GCF_047759905.1 Sinomonas sp. G460-2
ACCGCGCTCCGGCGCGCGCTCGCCGTCATCATCCGCCAGGACGGGCAGAGCACGTACGGGGAGCACGCGCAGACCGCGGCCCGGGCGCTCATCAACCGCTACCCGGGCGCGTTCCGCAAGCTGCCGGAGAAGCTGCGCCAGGACCTCTGGACGCTCGCCGGTGCACCCTCGGCGCAGGAGGCCGCCGACGCCCGAGCGATCAAGGACCACGCGCTCGACGGGACGTACGGCGCCGCGGTCCAGAAGCTCGCGGAGGCCATCCAGAAGGCGCCCGTGAAGCCGAAGTCCACCACGCCGGCGCCGAGCCCGAGCACCACGCCGAGCCCGAGCGCGACCTCCGAGAGCTGACCTCTCGGTTCGAGCCATCCAACGAACTCCGCTAAGATGGAATCCAGCCCCTCATGTGGCGTCATCCTGCTGAACTCCCCCAGGACCGGAAGGTAGCAAGGGTAGGTGGGCTCTGGCGGGTGCATGAGGGGCCTTTTCATACCTGTGGATAACCCGCGTTGGGTGTCGGTCCGGATTGGTAGGGTTTCTCTGTGAGTTCTCCGACTGCCCTCTATCGCCGGTATCGGCCGGACACGTTCCAGGACGTGATCGGGCAGGAGCATGTCACCGAGCCGCTCATGACCGCGCTCCGGAAGGACCGCGTCAACCACGCGTACCTCTTCTCCGGGCCGCGCGGCTGCGGCAAGACGACGTCGGCCCGCATTCTGGCGCGCTGCCTCAACTGTGAAAAGGGCCCGACGCCCGAGCCGTGCGGCGTGTGCCCCAGCTGCGTCGAGCTCGCGCGCGGCGGCTCGGGCTCGCTTGACGTCATCGAGATCGACGCCGCTAGCCACGGCGGCGTGGACGACGCGCGGGACCTCCGCGAGCGCGCGACGTTCGCCCCCGTGCGCGACCGCTACAAGATCTTCATCATCGACGAGGCCCACATGGTCACGTCGGCGGGCTTCAACGCGCTCCTCAAGATCGTCGAGGAGCCGCCGGAGCACATCAAGTTCATCTTCGCGACGACCGAGCCGGACAAGGTCATCGGCACGATCCGCTCGCGCACCCACCACTATCCGTTCCGCCTCGTGCCGCCCGAGCCGCTCATGGCGTATCTCGAGCGGCTGTGCGTAGCGGAGCACGTGCCGGTCGAGCCCGGCGTCCTCTCGCTCGTGGTGCGCGCGGGCGGCGGCTCCGTGCGCGACTCGCTCTCGGTGCTGGACCAGCTCATGGCCGGCGCGGGGACCGGAGGGATCGACTACGCGCTCGCCGTCGCGCTGCTCGGCTACACGCACGCGGCGCTCCTCGACGACGTCGTGGACGCTGTGGCCGCCGGCGACTCGGCCACGGTGTTCCGGGCCGTGGACCGCGTCATCCAGACGGGGCACGATCCGCGGCGCTTCGTCGAGGACCTCCTCGAGCGCTTTCGGGACCTCATCATCGTGCGCGCGCTGCCAGACGCGGCCGAGTCGATCCTGCGCGGTGTGCCTGCCGACCAGCTCGCGCACATGCGCACCCAGGCGCAGTCCATCGGCGCGTTCGAGCTCTCGCGCGCCGCGGACGTGACGAACGCCGCGTTCAACGAGATGACCGGCGCGACGTCGCCCCGGCTCCACCTTGAGCTCCTGTGCGCGCGC
>NZ_JBKZWT010000505.1:0-1628 GCF_047759905.1 Sinomonas sp. G460-2
GCCTCGTGGGGGCCTCGCTCATCGCGTAGCGGCGCGAGCTTGCGTGTGGGCCGCTTTCAGGCAACGTACAGGTGGGCGAATCCACCGGCACAGGGTCGGTGCCTAGCCTGAGGCCCATGGGAAGAGTGAGCCGTCGTCGTTTTCTCCAGGGTGCAGGCCTAGCGGTTTTCGGGGCGGTGGCGGGCGCGGGCGTAGCCCGGTCCAGCATCTTCCCGCTCCCACCTAGCGCGTCCGCGGCCACGCCGACGCCGTCGAGCACCGCGACGGCCGGCGGCCCGCCGCCGGACAGGACGTTCGTGAGCACGAAGCTCACGACGCCGCACGTCAACGTCTGGTCCTCGGGCGCGACGGCCGACGGCCTCGTGTTCGCGGGCCCGATGGGACATGGCTCCAACGGACTCATCATGGACAACAGCGGGCACCCCGTATGGATGGAGCCCACGGGCGCTGGGGTGACCGACCTCAAGGTCCAGCAGTACCAGGGGAAGCCCGTCCTGACGTATTGGAGCGGCAAGGGCATTGGCGGCCACGGCGAGGGCGCCGGGATCATCAAGGACACGAGCTACAAGACGATCGCCCAGGTGTCCGCGGGCGGCGGCCTGAGGGCGGACCTTCATGAGTTCCGTCTCACGGCGAACGGAACGGCACTGCTGACGGCGTACCCGACCGTGCAGTACGACCTTTCGCCGCTCGGCGGCAGCGCGAAGGGCTACATGTACGACTGCCACGTCCAGGAGGTCGACGTGGCCACGGGCCGGGTCCTGTTCGACTGGAAAGCCTCGGACGTGATTCCGCTCGAGGCGAGCTACGTCAAGCCCTCCGATGATTCCGCCGCGGACGGAAGCACCGCCGAGAAGGCGTTTGATCCTTACCACGTCAACGCGGTAGACCTCCGCGACGATGGGTATCTTGTGTCCTTCCGGCACACGCACACCATCTATCTCCTCAACAGGTCGGGGACGGTCGTGTGGCGCCTCGGCGGCAGGCAGAGCGACTTCACGATCCCCGCGGACGCCGTCTTCGCATGGCAGCACGACGTGCGCCAGCGGCCCAACGGGGTCATCAGCATGTTCGACAACCACTACAAGGACGGGACAACGGGCCAGTCCCGCGGCCTGCTCCTGACGGTCGACGAGAAGAATCGAACGGCTGCCGTCAAGCTCGAGCTCGCGCGCGGCGGCCACCGCGGCAACGCGATGGGGAACGTGCAGTTCCTCGACAACGGTCACTACTTCGTCGGGTGGGGCTCTGACCCGTCCGCGACCGAGTTCGACGCCGCAGGCAACGCGGTGTTCGAGGCCACGAGCATCGGCAGCGGGTCGTACCGGGTCTATCGCTCGACGTGGACCGCGGCGCCGAGCACGGTGCCGGACGTCGCGGTCCTCCCCGGCAACGGCTCGACGATGCAGGCGTACGCGAGCTGGAACGGTGCCACCGAGGTGGCGGGCTGGCGGTTCCTCACGGGGTCCGATGCGGGTTCGCTCACCGAGGCCGTCTCGGTCAAGCGCACCGGATTCGAGACGACGGCGGAGGTCGCCGCGGCGTCCTACCTCGCCGCCGAGGCGCTCGACTCGCGGGGCAACGTGCTCGAACGGTCGGCGGTGATCAAGGCGTAGCTCCGCCCGGCA
>NZ_JBKZWT010000506.1:0-1625 GCF_047759905.1 Sinomonas sp. G460-2
GGTCGCGCCCGGGAGAACTCACGGCCCTCCTCACGGCGCCCCTGACCAACTTCGCGCGCGCGCTTCGGGCCGAGCCGCGGCTCCCAGAGCTGCTCAAGGGCGTCGTGATCATGGGCGGCTCGTTCTTCTACCAGGGCAACACGACCCCGACGGCCGAGTGGAACACGCACGTGGACCCCCACGCGGCGGCCGAGGTCTTCGCGGCGTTCGCCGGTCTGCCCGAGGAACGGCTCCCCATCGTGTGCGCGCTCGAGACGACCGAGCGCATCGAGATGCACCCCGAGCACCTCGCGGAGCTCGCCTCGGCGGCGGACTGCGCCATGCCCGAGCTCGTGCTCCCGGGCGACGCAGAGGGGCTGCGCAGCCGCGCGTCGAATCGCCTTGTCCGGCACATGAGCGACATGCTGCGCTTCTACTTCGAGTTCCACCGGCTGTACGACCAGGGCTACGTGGCCCACGTCCACGACTACTTCGCGGCGAGCGTCGCGGCCGGCACCGCACGCTTCGCGACGCGGAGCGCGAGCGTCCACGTTGAGACCGAGGCGCCGCGGCTCGTCGGGACGACTGTGGCCGACTATCGCGGGCTGTGGGGCGAGCCCTCGAACGCGCGGATCGTGAGCGGCAACCGGCCGGCCGAGGCGTTCGCCGAGTTCGTCACGTCGGTCGGAGCGCTCGCGCGGCGGCTCGGCTAGACTCGCAACCGGCCCCCACGAGGGGCCTCCGCCGAGGTGACATGAGGCGGAACCCGGTCCGCAGCCCCGAGGACCCATACCGCGGGCCCTCTCACCATCAAAAGGACACCGCCATGTCACATCAGCTCACGGTTGACGCGCCCCGCCGCTCGCCCCTACGGATCATCCTGACGATCCTCGGCGCCGCGGCCGTCGTCGCGACCTACGCGTTCCTCATCGTGTCCCAGCCGGCCGACGTCGCGAACGGCCCGACGGCCGCTTCTGCGCTCGTCGCGCTGACGGGCTTCGGCATCGCCATGGTGCTGCTCTTCGCAGGCATCCTCCCAACACTGCCGACCACGACGCTCGCCCTCATCCCCGTGGCCCTCGTGCTCAATATCGTGCTCGGCCAGTTCGTCGGGAGCACGCTCGTGCCGATCTACCTCGACTCGATCGGCACCGTGCTCGTGGGCTTCCTCGCGGGTTCCGCCGCAGGTGCGGCGACGGGCCTGCTCAGCACTCTAGTGTGGTCGTTCTTCAACCCGAGCGTCCTCCCGTTCGCCGCCGGCGCCGCCGCGATCGGCGCGCTCGCCGGGCTCGCCGCGCGGTGGGGGCTCGTGCGCCGCTTCTACCTGGTGCCGGTCGCGGGGGTTGTCACGGGCTTCGTCGCGGCGGCCATCGCGGCGCCCATAGCGGTCATCGTGTTCGGCGGAACCGCGACCGGCGCCACCGGGGCCGTCATCGCGCTCTTCCGCGCTGCGGGCGAGGGCCTCGTCCAGTCGGTCACGACCGGCGCCTTCACGTCGGATCTCCCCGACAAGCTCGTGACGTTCTCCATCGCCGCGGCCCTCGCGTACGCGCTCCCGCGGCGGAGCACGCAGCGCTTCGAGTTCGTCCGCCGGCACCGCGTGCTCGCGGGCGCAAAGCGCTCGGCGGAGGCGGAGATCAAGGCGG
>NZ_JBKZWT010000507.1:0-1624 GCF_047759905.1 Sinomonas sp. G460-2
TTGGCGAGAGGAACGTGCGCGCGAGTACCCGTTGCCGTACGCCCGCCTCGCCGAGCGCGTCAAGCCTGAGCGACAACGCAAGAAGCCGAGCGGCAACTATGCACTCCGTAAGCCATTGCCGGAGCGGTGGTGGCAGTACGGCGAGAAGAGGCCGGCACTGCGAGAGGCGCTCGCAGAGTTGTCGGAGATGCTGGTCATCGCACGTGTCAGCAAGACGGTAATGCCGCTGCGGGTGCTGACAGGTCAGGTTCCGAGCGAGCAACTGGTTGTTTTCGCCGCTGATGACTACGGCGCCCAGGCGGTCTTGTCATCAAGCCTCCACCAGCTGTGGGCGATCACCTACGGGTCGACCCTAGAGACCCGAGTCCGCTACACGCCATCGGACGTATTCGAGACGTTTCCCCTCCCCACGACCACCGAACGATTGACCGCTGCTGGAGCGGCACTGGACCAAGACAGGCGTGAAGTGATGCTGCGCCGTGGCCTCGGCCTTACCAAGCTATACAACCTGGTCAACGACCCGGCGCTGCAAGGTGACACCGACATCACACGCCTCCGCGACATCCATGTCGAGATTGACGAAGCCGTCTTCGCGGCATATGGCTGGGACGACCTGCGGCCGGTACACGGCTTCCACTCCTACCGCCAAGCGGAGCGATGGACACTCGGAGCGGCGTCGCGCGTCGAGGCGCTCGACCGCCTGCTGCATGAGAATCACCGCCGAGCTGGGATCAGGAACGCGAGCTTGACGCTGGACACAGCGAGCAATCCGGACGCGGGCGCAAACACGCTGTTCGACTGATTAGCGGGGCAACGACATCACTGGAAGAGCAGCCCGGCCTCGTCTTCATCGTCGTCTCCGCTGTCGACCACCATGACATGTTGCCGTTCCTGGTTAGCCCGACGATGGTTCTCGTCAAGAAGTCGGTCGAGCAGCTCGACTCGCGCGGTCGGACCGACAGTCCAGCGTTGCATTTTCCGAAACGTGTGAAACCCATGATTAGAGTCGACGTCTGCCCATCCGTAAGCGTCCAACACGGCACGGTCTAGTTCGATGTGAAGCTCTCGCATGCGGCCGACGTCGGGATCGGAGAGCGCGCTCAGTTCCGGGTCATTCACGAGGTTATAGAGCTTGGTGAGGCCGAGGTCACGACGAAGCATGATCGTCCGACGCTCGGCATCGAGCGATCTGCCGAGCTCTGTGAGCGTGTGAGTTGTTGCGGGCCGCGGGAACGTTTCGAAGACATCGGATGGGGTATACCGAGGATCGTTGCGCATTCCCGACCCGTAGGTGATCGCCCACAGCTGGTGGAGGCTTGATGACAAGACCGCCTGCGCACTGTAGCTGGCGGAGGCGAACACGACGCAGGCTTCGCTGGCCACCGAACCGGTCGGAACTCGAAGGGGCATTACGGTCTTGCTGACACGAGCGATGGCCAACACCTCCGGCAAGTCGGCGATGGCCTTGCGCATTGCGGGACTGCGCCGCCCGTACTTCCACCAGTTCCGTGCTCGGTCATCCGCGGTTGCGTTACGACCCCGCAGCCTCTCCCGCTCCGGCTTGACCACGTCTCGCACCCGTGCGAACGGCACCGGATACGTCGCCGCCTCGGCCTCAGGGCGG
>NZ_JBKZWT010000508.1:0-1616 GCF_047759905.1 Sinomonas sp. G460-2
GCCAACTGGCAGGACGAGCCGACCGATTACGAGATGCTCGGCAAGCTGCCGCGGAACGAACCCCTCCCCGAGCCCCCGCCCGCGAACGTCATGGGGTCGCTGAGCATCACCGCGGCCGCGGCGGACCCCGAGCTTCTGGACCTCCCGTGGCACATCCGGCTCGAGGAGTGGCCCGAGGAGCACCTCGCCGCCCTCCCCCGAGGCATCTCCCGGCACATCGTGCGCTTCGCGAAGCTCGGCGGCTCGGTCATCGCCGTCAAGGAGACGGGTGAGCACATCGCCCGCCACGAGTACCACATGCTGCGCCGCCTCCAGCGCCTCGACGTCCCGTGCGTCGAGCCCGTCGCCGTGATCCGCGATCGGCAGACGCCCGACGGCCGTCCCCTCGACCCCGTGCTCGTCACACGGCACCTCAAGTTCTCGCTGCCCTACCGCGCCCTGTTCTCGCAGACGCTGCGCAAGGACACGCTCACGCGCCTCATCGACGCGCAGGCCCTCCTCCTCGTGCGCTTGCACCTCATCGGCTTCTATTGGGGCGACGTCTCGCTCTCCAACACGCTGTTCCGCCGCGACGCCGGCTCGTTCGCCGCCTACCTCGTGGACGCGGAGACCGGCGAGCTCTACCCCGATCTCTCGACAGGCCAGCGTGAGTACGATCTCGAGATCGCGCGCGTCAACATCGCGGGCGAGCTCATGGACCTCCTCGAGGGCGGCCTCATCGACCCCGAGGTCGACCCGGTCGCCACGAGCGAACGCATCATGGATTCCTACCGAAACCTGTGGGCCGAGCTCACGGAGAAGGAGTCCTTCGAGCTCGGCGAGCGGTGGCGTGTGAGCGCGCGCATCCGCCGTCTCAACGAGCTCGGCTTCGACGTCGAGGAATACGCGATCAAGACCACACCAGACGGCTCGACGATCCAGCTCCAGCCCAAAGTGGTCGACGCCGGCCACCACCAGAGGCGGCTCCTCCGCCTCACGGGCTTGGACGCCCAGGAGAATCAGGCGCGTCGGCTGCTCAACGACATGGACTCGTTCCGGGCCGACAACTTCCCCGACCAGGACGAGGAGATCTCCGCCCACGCATGGGTCACGCAGGTGTTCGAGCCGGTCGTTCGGGCCATCCCGAAGGAGCTCTCGGGGAAGCTAGAGCCCGCCGAGGTCGTGCACCAGGTGCTTGAGCACCGTTGGTACATGTCGGAGAAGCTCGATCGGCATGTGCCCCTCGCCGAGACGCTGCAGTCGTACATCGACACCGTGCTGCGGCACCGCCGCGACGAGGCCGCGATCATGCTCAACCCGGACACGAACATGCTCAAGGTGCTCGAGGCCGAGGAGGCCGCGCAGCGCGATGGCGAAGACGAGTACGACGACGAGGAAGAGCTCGGCGACGACGCGTTCGACGACGAGGCTGAGGTCGCCGAGCAAGAGCCCGTCGACGCCGACTAGCGTCCAAGGGTCACCTGACGCGGGTCCCCACCCATCCAGAGGTCACCTAACGCCACCCACGGAAGGTGACCTCTGGGCAAGAGGTGCGGTGGCGCCGTCGTGCGTCACCCACGGGAAGTGACCCCTGAACGGTGGCCGACCCACGGGAAGTGACTCCTGAACGGTGGCCG
>NZ_JBKZWT010000509.1:0-1610 GCF_047759905.1 Sinomonas sp. G460-2
CGAGGCGGACACCGAGGAGGGCCAGGAGCCCGAGGAGTCCGAGGAAGAGCCGGAAGAGGTGACGTCCCGCCGTCGCCGTCGCCGCCGCCGCGGCGAGTCCGACCTCGAGCTCGAGGGAGGCCTCGACACCGATCCGCCCGGAACCGTGACGCGCGTGCGCGGACCTCGGACGCCCTCGGAGACCACGAGCAACCGGGTCCAGAGCGTCAAGGGCTCCACGCGTCTCGAGGCCAAGAAGCAGCGCCGCCGCGAGTCCCGCGAGTCGGGCCGTCGCCGCCACGTCATCACCGAGGCCGAATTTCTTGCGCGGCGCGAGTCGGTGGACCGCCAGATGGTCGTGCGCCAGAAGGAGGACCGCATCCAGATCGCGGTTCTCGAGGACGGCGTGCTCGCCGAGCACTTCGTGTCGAAGACGCAGCAGGACTCGCTCATCGGCAATGTGTACCTCGGCAAGGTGCAGAACGTCCTGCCGTCCATGGAGGCCGCCTTCGTGGACATCGGGCGGGGCCGCAACGCCGTGCTGTACGCGGGCGAGGTCAACTGGGACGCCGCGGGCCTCGACGGCGCGCCGCGACGCATCGAGAACGCGCTCAAGTCGGGCGATTCGGTCCTGGTCCAGGTCACGAAGGACCCCGTGGGCCACAAGGGCGCGCGCCTCACGAGCCAGATCTCGCTCCCGGGCCGGTACCTCGTGTATGTCCCGGGCGGCTCGATGACGGGCATCTCGCGCAAGCTTCCCGACGTCGAACGCAACCGCCTCAAGCGCATCCTCAAGGATCGCCTGCCGGCCGACGCGGGCGTGATCGTCCGCACGGCGGCCGAGGGCGCGAGCGAGGAGGAGCTCACTCACGACATCAACCGCCTCCGCGCGCAGTGGGACGCGATCCGGAACCAGGCCACGTCCACGAAGGTGCTCGCCCCGGAGCTCCTCTACGCCGAGCCGGATCTCACGATCAAGGTGGTCCGCGACGTCTTCAACGAGGACTTCTCGAAGCTCATCGTGAGCGGCGAGGATGCGTGGGACACCATCGAGGCCTACGTCACGTATGTCGCGCCGGATCTCCTGGGCCGGCTCGAGAGGTACCAGGGCGAGTCGGACGTCTTCGCCGAGTGGCGCATCGACGAGCAGATCCACAAGGCGTTGGACCGCAAGGTCTTCCTGCCGTCGGGTGGTTCGCTCGTGATCGACCGCACCGAGGCCATGACGGTCATCGACGTCAACACGGGCAAGTTCACGGGCTCGGGGGGCAACCTCGAGGAGACCGTGACGAAGAACAACCTCGAGGCCGCCGAGGAGATCGTGCGCCAGCTGCGGCTGCGCGACGTGGGCGGCATCATCGTGATCGACTTCATCGACATGGTGCTCGAGTCGAATCGCGACCTCGTGCTGCGGCGCCTCGTCGAGTGCCTTGGGCGGGACCGCACCAAGCACCAGGTGGCCGAGGTCACGTCTCTTGGCCTCGTCCAGATGACGCGCAAGCGTATGGGCACGGGCCTCCTCGAGGTCTTCAGCGAGACGTGTGAGGTGTGCGGCGGTCGCGGCGTCATCACGCATGAGGAGCCGGTCGAGAAGGGCCGCTCGCAGGGCTCGACGTCGGAGCACCAGCCCG
>NZ_JBKZWT010000051.1:0-18743 GCF_047759905.1 Sinomonas sp. G460-2
GTCGCGGCGACCGCCGTGGGCCAGGCGCTCGGCTTCGGGCACAACTACTGGGCGATGGTCGCCGCCGTGGTTCCGCTCGTGGGGCACTCGACCCGCCACCGCGTGAACCGGGGCCTGCAGCGTGTGCTGGGCACCGTCGTCGGGCTTGTGCTGCTCGCGGGGATCGTCGGGCTGCGGCCAGCGCCCTGGGTCATGGTCGTGATCATCGCGGCGTGCCAGTTCGGTGCGGAGATGCTCATCGCGCGGCAGTACTTCCTCGCGCAGGTGTGCGTGACGCCGCTCGCGCTCCTTTCGACGCTCCTCGTGGCGCACACCGATCCGGCGGCCCTCGTCCACGACCGCTTCATCGACACGGCGATCGGCGCCGTGGTCGGCGTGCTCGTGGTCATCAGCAGGCCGGGCGGCTCCGCACGTCGCTCGAGACCTGTTGGGAGAGCAACGTCCCGAGCGGACCCGTCTTGAGCTTGCGGTCCTCGACGATCACCTGCCCGCGCAGCACGGTCATGCTCGGCCACGCCGCGACCTCGTAGCCCTCCCACGGCGTGTAGTCGGCCTCGTGGAGATCGCTCGCGGTGATGCGGCGGGCGTCGGTCGCGTCGAGGACGGCGAGGTCCGCGTCGCTCCCGATCGCGATGGCGCCCTTCGCGGGGTACAGTCCGAGGATCTTGGCCGCATTGGCCGAGGTGAGGTCCACGAACCGCGTGAGGTCGAGCCCGCGCTTCGCGACCCCCTCCGTGTACGCGACGGCCATGCGCATCTCGACACCCGCGTGGCCGCCGGTCGCGTCGAAGATCGTCTTCCCTCGGGTTTTGACGTCGAGGTCCGTGCAGACTCCGTCGGTCGCGAGCGTGCTCAGCGCGCCCTCGAGGAGCGCGTCCCACATGGAGTCGCGATCGTCGGCCGATTTGAGCGACGGGTACGTGTGATAGATGGCCCCGTTCTTCTGCCGGTAGTCCTCCGCCGTGAAATGGGCGTAATGCGGGAGGACCTCGCCGTACACGGGCAGCCCGCGTCCGCGCGCCGCCCGGATCGCGTCGACGCCCTCGCGCGCGCTCACGTGCATGATGTAGATCGGCGCGCCGACGTGCTCGGCCAGCGTGATGGCCCGCTGGAACGAGAGCTTCTCGGAGAGGTTGTTGTGCGCGTGGTGCATGTATTCGAGGCCGGTCTGCCCCTGGCGCTGCAGACGCTTGTACGAATACATGACGATATCGTCATCCTCGGCATGGATCGCGAGCATGGCGCCGGCCGCGGCGGTCTGTTCCATGAGGCCCCACATGTTCCCGAGGTCGGTCTTCTGCCGGGGCCGCGTGGGGGTCGTGTTCGTCATCCAGACCTTGTAGCTGCCATGGCCGGCGGCGACCGCGTCCGGGATCTGCTCGAGCACCTCGAACGGGATCTCAGGCTCCTTGAACGTCCCGTGCAGCGCGTAGTCCGTGAACGTGTTCCCGGCCCATTCGGCGGACTTGCGCGCGAACGAATCCGAGAGCTCGTCCCCCGGGTGCCAGTGCGCGAAGTCGACGAGCGTCGTGGTGCCCCCGTAGACGGCACCTTCGCTGACCCGGTCCGGGCCGAAGCACATGATGCCGCTCTCGGCGGCGGTCGGCAGGACGCTGTTGGTGTGGACGTGCGGGTCAACGCCGCCGGGCACCACGAGCTGGCCTCGCAGGTCCACCGTGCGGCGGGCCTCGCCGGGCGTGCCGAACGCGGGCGCCGTGAGGGACACGATGGTCCCGCCCGCGATGCCGATGTCGAGCCGCTGCGGGCCCGAAGGCGTCACGACCACACCGTTGGTGAGAAGAAGATCGAGCATGGTGAAACCTCCTGGGACAGGGACGTACAGAATGGAAGAAGCCGTCAGAAATCGAAGGGGGAGCGGCTGAAATAGCGCTCGGCCAGGCTCACCTTCGCCGACGCACGGGCGTTGACGAGCTGCGAGACGCCGACATCCGCCGCGGCGCTGAGCAGCATCGCTGCCTCCTCGCGCGTCCACCGGCGGTCGGCGACGACAAGTGCGAGCATGTCGTCGAGCGCGTTCCGGGCGGCCTCGTCGAGATCGTCGCCGTCGCCGATCGTGAGAACCCGGCCGCCCGAGAGAACCACCGGTCTCCGGACGGAGACGCCCGGAAGGACGCGGCACGAGAGGGTCACGGTCCCCTCGACCTCGACTCCCGTGAGCGAGCACTCGCCGTCGCCTTGGGCGGCGTGCAGATCGCCCGCGAAGAGCCTCGCGCCCGGCACCTGCACCGGCAGGATCACGGCGGAGCCCGCCGTGACGTCCTTGCAGTCCATGTTGCCGCCGTGCGTGCCTACCGTGCTCGAGCTGGGCTCGCCGTCGCGCGGCGCGACGCCGATCTTGCCCACCATGGGGCGCACCGGGATGGTGACGCCGTCCCCGAAGCGAACCCCGCCGTCGTCAATGTCGACGACGCGACCGTACCGCCCGAGCCCGCCGCTGAACCCGCCCCGGCCGGGGAGGGTCACCATGGCGCCACGGTCAGCGATGTCGATCGCGTGGATGTCGACGCGGAGCGCGTCGCCTGGGCGCGCTCCGCGGACGACGACGGGCCCGGTCACCGGGATAGCGCAGCGTTCGTACTCGCCGGCCTCAAAGAAGCCCCCGGTGAGGAGGCTCTTGGCGTCGAGCGTGAACCGCTCGCCGTGGTCGACGACGAGGACCGGCTCGGCGCTCGCCGTGAAGACGGACGAGGCGTGCTCGTGAGTCGCGTGGGTCATGACGGGTAGACCGGGAGGGCCCAATTCTGATCGGCCGCGACGCGCCCCACGACGGCCTCGCGGTAGAGCCGCTGGAGCTGCGCGGTCACCTCGCCGACGCCGCCCGCCCCGATCGGCGTGCGGTCCACGGAGGTGACGTGGTTGACCTCCGCGGCGCTCCCGCAGACAAAGACCTCGTCCGCCGAGTAGAGCTCGGTGCGGTCGATGGGCCGGATGTCGACGTCGAGGCCCAGCTCGGCCTGGGCCAGGTGCAGCACGCTGTCCCGCGTGATGCCCTCGAGGATGCTCTCGGTGGTCGGTGGCGTGCAGAGCCGCCCCTGGCGGACCATGAACACGTTGTAGCCGGCGCCCTCGGCCACGTGCCCGGACTCGGTGAGGAGGAGGGCGGCGTCGTAGCCGTTGCGGCGGGCCTCGAGGAGGGCGAGGCGCCCGTTCTGGTAGTTGGCGATCGACTTGATCCGGGGCGGCATGGAGCGGTCCGAGAGCCGGGCCCAGCTGCTGATCTGCACGTCGAGACCGGAGGCCCCGAAGTAGTTCCCCATGGGGATGGCGGCCATGAACACGGTTGCGGGGCCGGTGTCCTCGGGCTTGCCGTCGTTCGAGTCGACGAATACCTGGGCCCGCATGTGGAGGTTGCCGCGCAGCTCGTTGGCGCGGACCAGGCCCAGGAGCTGCTCGGCGAGCGCGTCGACGTCCTGGGGCCCGTCGATCTCGACGACCCGCATCGAGTCGACGAGGCGCTTCATGTGGTCGGCGACGCGGAACGCGTACAGCTGCTCGTCGTCGTCGCTCCAGTACGCGCGGAAGCCTTCGAACACTCCGACCCCGTACTTCAGGGTCGTACTGAGCACGTGCAGCCGCGCGTCGGCGTAGTCGACGAGCTCGCCATCGTGCAGGAGATACCGGACCTTCGGGGCGTCTTTCGGTGCGGCGGCGGAGGCCTTGGGGACAGTCAGCGTGGCTTCTTCGTGGAGGGTTGACATCTCTCGCTCGTCCTCTTCCCAGATCATCTTCAACAACGTATGGTGTGTGTCACTATATTGAAGACGGCCAGAGGCGCTGTCAACGGTTCACGCGCAGAGCAATTAGTGCGATTCTTGGTATACCGGCGCACTCAATTCAATAAAGTGACGACCCTTTGATTCACAGCACACTTTCACGAGTCAAGGACGAGGAGCTGCAGATGTCCCAGCCGTTTGCCCTTTCCCGGCCCACGCACGACGGCGTGCCAAGCCGCGGCGCGGAGGGCGCCCCCCGCCTGAGCACGGAGGGGGCGCCATGAGTGTCCAGGGCATTCCCCGAACGTCGCCCGGGCTGCGCGCCGCCGCGTGGTCGCGACGTGGGCGCGCCAAGGTGTTCAACCGGTCAAATTCGGTGCTGACGGTGCTCGCGGCGGCCATCATTGTGGGCCTGCCGCTTCTGGCGCTCGTCCTGCCGTATCCGCACAGCCCCCTCAGGCCGGACCCCAACGCCGTAGCGCTTCCTCCCGGGGCGGTCTACTGGTTCGGAACCGACGGCAACGGGATGGATGTCTTCTCGAGGACCATCGAGGCCGCCAAGCTCGACCTGCCGATCTCGCTCGCGGCGACCGCGCTCGCACTCGTCGTGGGCGTCCCGCTGGGGCTGTTCGCGACGAGCGGCCGCGTGGGCGACGTCCTCATGCGTGTGGTCGACGCGTTTGCCGCGCTCCCCACGGTGGTGATCGCGGTGGTCGGCATTCAGCTCACGGGCGGGACCGCGCTCGACGTCGTCCTCGCCATTGCTGTCGTCGGCGCCCCACGCTTCGTGCGGCTCTCGCGGGCCGCGGCCTTGTCGCTGCGCTCGGCGCGCTACGTCGAGGCCGCCATCGCGACCGGCTGCTCGCCGCTCCGCGTCGCATTCAACCATGTGTTCCGGAACGCGTACGGAGTCGTGTTGGTCCAGGCCACGCTCACGGCGGCGAACGCGCTCGGAACGATCGCGGCGCTCAACTTCCTCGGCGTCGGCTCGAAGCCGCCGCAGCCGAGTTGGGGAGGGATGATCAGCGAGGGGTTCAGCATGCTGATCCGCGGCGACTGGTGGGCCGCGGCGTTCCCGACCGCGGCCATGCTGCTCGCGATCGGTTCGCTCAACATCCTCGCGGGGGCTCTCGAAAACCGGATCGAGCGGCTGGAGCGTGCTCGATGAACGAGGGGCTCGAGGTTCGCGACCTCGTCACCGAATTCGCGGCGCGGTCCGGCGTGATCCGCGCCCTCCATGGCATCTCCTTCGACGTCGGCGGCAACGAGACTGTCGGCATCGTGGGGGAGTCCGGTTCGGGGAAGTCCACCGTGGTCCGTTCCGTGACGCGGCTCCTGGTTCCTCCCGGCCGCGTGGCCTCGGGAAGCGTGGTGTTCGGCGGCCGCGAGCTGCTGCGCCTCCGGGAGCGGGAGCTGCGCGAGCTCCGCGGCCGCGACATCGGCTTCGTCGCGCAGAATCCCTTCAGTGCCCTGAATCCCGTGCTGCGGCTCGAGAAGCAGTTCGCCAATATCGCCAGGGCCCACGGGGTCCGGGCCGACGCGGCGTCCCGCGAGCGGGCCGTCGGACTGCTCGCCGCCACGGGGGTCAATGACCCGGAGCGCGTGATCCGGGGCTACGCCCACGAGCTCAGTGGTGGGATGGCGCAGCGCGTCGTCATCGCGATGGCGCTCTACCTCAACCCGCGGCTCGTCATCGCCGACGAACCGACGACGGCGCTCGACCTCACCGTGCAGCGCCAGGTCCTCGACACCCTCCGTCGCCTCACGGTCGGGAGCGGCCGGTCGATGCTGATCGTGACCCACGATCTTGGCGTCGTTGCCGAGTACTGCCAGCGCGTCCTCGTCATGTACCGAGGAAGCATCGTCGAGCAGGGCCCGGTCTCCCGGGTGTTCACGGCTCCCGAGCATCCCTACACGGCCTCGCTCCTGGCTTCCGTGGTCCGGCCGGCAGGGCTGACCCCCGCGGGAGCGCTCGCCGCCGAGACGTCCCCCGCCGAGCTGTCTGAATCAGGGAGGCTGTGATGGCCATCATCGAGGTCAAAGACCTCCGAAAGTCGTTCCAGACTCCCGAGGGGCGCACCGTCACCGCCGTGGACGGCGTCTCCTTCTCGGTCGAGGCCGGCGAGTGCCTCGGCATCATCGGCGAGAGCGGCTCCGGAAAGTCAACACTCGGGCGGCTCCTGCTCAGGCTGCACGAAGCCGACTCCGGGTCCGTCGTCCTCGATGGCCAGGACGTCCGCGCGCTCCCGCCGCGGACCCTTCGCCAGCGGCGGCGCGACTGGCAGATCGTGTTCCAGGAGCCGTACGCCTCGCTGAACCCGAGGCTCACGGTGCGGCAGATCGTCGAGGAGCCGCTCGTCGTCGCCCGCTCTCTGGGCGCGAAGGCCGTCGGTTCGCGCGCCGAAAGGCTCGCCAGGGTCGGGCGGACTCTCGAGGAGGTGGGCCTCTCGGCGGAATTCCTCGACCGGAGGCCCGCGAACCTCAGCGGCGGGCAGCAGCAGCGGGTCGGTATCGCGCGCTCGCTCGTCACCGATCCGAGCATCGTGGTCCTCGACGAGCCGACCTCGTCACTCGATCTGACCATCCGTGCGTCGATCCTCCGGATGCTTTCCGAGCTCCAGCGGGCCCGCGGGCTGACCTACGTGTTCATCTCGCATGACATCGACACGGTGCGCCACTTCTGTTCGCGCGTCGCCGTGATGCATCGCGGGCGCTTCGTCGAGGAGGGCCCGGCCCGGGATGTTCTCAACGATCCCCAGCAGCCCTACACGCAAGCCCTCATGGCGGCCGCGATGCCGCCGCTCTCCTATGTGCCGCCAGCGCCGGTCTCGACGTCCGCCGACGCCGGGCTCGAAGCGCTCACTCCGACCAAGGCGGGGAACGCATGATCCGCTACATCGCCTCGCGGCTGGCCATCGCCGCAGCCCTTCTCCTCGGCCTCATGACCCTCAGCTTCGGTCTCGTCTCCCTCCTGCCCGGCGATCCCGCGGTCGCCCTGCTGGGCGACTACGCGACGCCGGACGACATCGCCCGGATCCACGCGGAGCTCGGGCTCGACAAACCCCTCTGGGCCCGGTACCTCGACTATCTGGCCCGGACTCTCCGGGGCGATTTGGGGCATTCCTTCTTCACGGGGAATTCGGTGGCGCAAGAACTGTGGACCAGACTGCCGAACACGCTCGTGTACCTCGTGCCGGGGCTCGTCCTCGCCCTGCTGCTGGGGATTGCGATGGGAACGGCCGCCGCCTATCGAAGCGGGCGCCTCCCGGACAAGGCTTTCACCGCGGGGGTCTCGGTGCTCATGGCCATGCCGGAATTCGTGCTCGCGCTCGTTTTGCTGTTCATCTTCTACCAGCAATTGCACGTTGCGCCGGCGCCCCTCGGCATGCTTTCGGCCTCGGACATCCCCCCACCCAAAGTGACGGGATCGACCGTGCTGGACGCGATGATCGGCGGGAAATGGAAAGTGCTGGGATCTATCCTCGGCCGTGCCGTTCTCCCCATTGTCACAATGGGCCTGTTCTTCGCTGCTCCCTTCGGCAAGACCGTGCGGACGGGACTCCTGCAGATTCTCCATTCGCCCCAGATTGAATTCGCCCGCGCCTGCGGGCTCCGGCCGTTCCAGGTGTACCGCTACGCGCTGAGCGACGTGCGGGCTGCACTCATGACGTACATGGTGTTGCTCTTTGCGGCGGCCTTGAGCGGGGCGGCGATTGTCGAGAGCGTCTTCTCCTGGCCCGGCGTCGGGGGCTGGTCCCTCGACGGCGTGCTCAAGGGGGATATGCCCGTGATCCAAGGCTTTGTGCTTGCCATGGGTGCGACGAGTCTCTTCGGATACGTGCTTCTGGACACGCTCATCACCCTGCTTGATCCGCGCGCCCGTGCCGTGGCGATCCGTCCGCGCAGCCGAGTCCGAGCCGCAAGGCTCGCGCCGACTGCGGCGCCTCATCAGACCGTCGCCACATCAGACGGTGTGACCCTTGACACTATGACGACCCATCAATAGATTGAAGACATGTTCACTGAATTGAAGAACGACAAACTCGTCGTCCTGGGTGGGCTCATTCCCCTCGACGGCCGCGTGAGCTGGGTTCCCGCTGGCTCCAGCGGATTCCAGCCCTCGAACTGCTATCTGCTCACAGAGGAGGGCTCCCACCTCCTCGTCGACTCGGGGCTCGCGGTCCACGGCGAACAGATTCTCGACGACCTGGCCACGCTCATCGGCGAGGGTGGCGGACTCTCGGTGTTCTTCACCCGCGCTGAGATGGACTGCGTCTCGAACCTCGAGCCGATCGCGCGTCGCTTCGACATCGAGCGCCTCTTCACGGGCGGAGTCATCAACCCGTTCGACGCGTTCGAGGACCTGAGCCGGGCCGCCCTGCGCGGCCGCCGGCACCAGATCGACGCGCAGCGCACGGGCCACGGCGACTCCCTGGCCCGGGCCGCGGCCATCGAGGTGGGCCCGGGGCGCGTGCTGGAGATCGAGGCACCGCTCCTGCGTCTTCTCATGACGTTCTGGGGCTGGGACGCCGCGACCGGGACCCTCTTCACCTCGGACACGTTCACGCACGGCGTCATGGACCGGCCCGACGCGCCGCGCGTCATCGACTCGACGATGGATGACGCGACGACGCCGGAGCAGGTGGCCGGTCACCTCTACGCGAAGTACGAGTGGATTCCCCGGGCCACGTGCGAGCCACTGCGCGAATGGCTCGCCGCGAAGTTCGACGAGCTGGACCCCGAGATCGTCGCGCCGTCCCGGGGCTGTGTTCTCCGCGGGCGCGACGTGGTGCGGCGCCACCTCGACTTCATGCTCACTGCCCTGACGCCGCAGCACTCTGAGCTCGCGGCCCAGGTTCGATAGGAGGTCACCATGGAAGAGCTTGTTGAGACGATGAGCAGCGACCTTCCGCGGCCCGTGGCCGACGGCGTGACGTGGATGAGCTCGTGCCTTCCCTTCCATATCGACGGCAGGGTGATCCACGGCCACAACTCGACGTTTCTCGTGCAGGGCGAGTCGGCCTCGATCCTCGTCGACACGGGCAACCCGTCGAGTTGGCCGATCATCTCGGAGAAGCTCGACGAGCTGCTCGGGGACCGGAAGCTCGATTACGTGTTCCCGACCCATCCGGAGCTTCCCCACACGGGAAACCTGCCCCGACTCGTGCAGAAGTACCCCGACGTGCAGATCGTGGGGGACGTCCGGGACTACCACCTCTTCTATCCGCAGATTGAGCCGAATCTGCACGCACGGGTTCCCGGCGACCACATTGATCTGGGCGGCGGGTATGAATTCGTGGTGGTCGAGGCGCTCATCCGCGACCTCCCCAACACGCAGTGGGGCTTCGTGCCCCGCGCCGGTGTCCTCTTCACCGCGGACGGGTTCTGCTACATGCATCGCCCTGAACTCGACGACGAGGACCCCGTGCACCTTCCCGGCGAATGCGGACTCGTGACCACCGAGCTCGCGGGTCCGGTCGCCGTGGAGAACGCCGCGTTCTTCACCGGCAGCGCCCTCTACTGGGCGCGCTTCGCCAACGACGCCGACCGCGTTTACGACCGCGTGCTGCGGCTCGTCGAGGAGCTGGGTGTGACCACCGTTGCGCCAACCCACGGCAACGTCATCACGAACCTCCTCGACGTGGAGCCCGTGATCCGCGCGGGCCACAAGCAGGCCTACCGGTACTGATTCGCGCGCACCCACCTTTAGCCCCATCCCCCCTCCCTTTGCCCCACCCCCGGCCCATCCCCCCACCCCGCCCATCCCCCCTCACAGAAACCGGTGTTAGGACCATGAATCGCTTGCGTCTGCTCTCCGGCGGTCTGGCCGCCGCCCTTGCGGTTTCCCTCACGGGCTGTGGAGGCGGCAGCGCCGCCTCCACGACCCAGCCTGACAATGTCGTCATCGCTGTCGGGGCTCTCCCTGACAGCCTCACGCCCGCCCCGTGGGGCGGCAGCGCCTCCCACGTCGTCCTCAGCGGTCTCGGATCGCAGCTCCTGCAGTACAAGACCACGGCCACGAGCAGCGACCCGTGCGGTCAGCCCACCACCGAGGTCTCCGGTCGGCTCGCTGAAAGCGCCACGGTCGCCCCGGACGGCAAGGGCATCCTCGTCAAGCTCCGGAAGCTCACGAGCCAGTTCGGCAACACGCTTTCGGCCCAGGACGTGCTGTGGAGCCTCCAGATCGGCATGCAGCGCCAGCCGGTCATGAAGGGCACCCTCTCGAGCAGTGGGTTCGACGTCAGCAACCTGGCCAAGATCATCGACGATCGGACCATCGAGCTGAACACGACCGCCATCACGTCGTTCAGCATCGAATCCCTGCAGAACAACCTCTTCTACATCCACGACAGCACCGAGGCGAAGAAGCACGTGACGCCGGACGATCCGACGGCCAACAACTGGCTCTCGAAGAACCTCGCCGACTACAGCGGATGGGATCTCGAGGAGTTCACCCCTGGCACGTCTCTCACCGTCACGGCGGATCCCAAGTGGGAGGGGCAGCGCGGCCCGGTGAAGCGGGTCGTGGTCAAGTCTGTGCCGAACACGTCAACCCGGAGCCAGCTCGTCCAGTCGGGTGAGGCCCAGGTGGCCAACGGCTTCGACTACGACCAGTACGCGTCGCTCGGCCAGTCCTCCGATGTCTCCGTGATCAACTGCCCGAGCGCCACGCGAGACACGCTCATGTTCAACACGAAGACCGGGCCGCTCTCCGACGCCCGAGTCCGCCACGCCATCTCGATGGCGATCGATCGCGACGCGCTCGTCAAGGGCGCCTACTCGGGCTACGGCAAGCCGGCCCAGTCGACGTTCCCCGGCGGCGACCCCTCGGACGGCTACAAGTTCGACGTCGCCGCGGCGAAGAAGCTCATGGCGGACGCCGGCTACGCGAGCGGCTTCAAGCTCACGCTCAGCTACAGCGCCACCCGCCCGGGCCCGGTCGCGAACAAGTCCTCGGTGCTCATCCAGTCGATGCTCAGCCAGATCGGCATCACCGTGCAGCTGCAGAACGTCGCGAGCTCGACCGACTTCTCGAGCGCCCTCATCCAGGGCCGCTTCGAGGCCGTGCTCTACTCGGAGCCGATCGTCATCGCGGACCCCGCGTTCTACAGCTTCGCGTACTATGCGGGCGATGCCCCGAGCAATACGACCGGCTGGAAGGACGCGAGCTTCGACCAGCTCCGCACGAAACTCGCGGCGACCCCGCAGGACCAGACGGCGCAGCGCACTCAGCTCATCAAGCAGATGACGGCGGTCGTCGACGCGGGCGCTCCGATCCTCTCCCTCGTCGAGACGCGCGGCATCATCGCGACGAAGAAGGGCCTCTCCGGGGCAGCTCCGCTGCCGAACGGCCAGGTCTATTTCAACGCGCTCGGCAGCTAGCCACTCATTCGGTACGGAAGAAGGCCATCATGATCGAACTCTGCGGAAAACAGGTCCGCGACACTCTGGGCGAACTTCTCGACCCGGCCAGCACGGCGCTCGTCGTCATCGACATGCAGAAGGGGGCGGTGTTCCCGGGCGGCGCGATCGGCGATTCCGGTCACGACCTGAGCATGATGCCGCGCGTGCGGGAGCGCTGCGCCGAGGCCATCGCGGCGGCACGCCGCAACGGAGTGCCGATCTTCCACATCCGCGTCGAGAACCTGCCGGACGGCGCGAGCTCCCCGGCGGCGTGGCTCCGGGCCCTCTACACGGCCTCCAACGGGCGGCCCATCGACCTCGGCAAGCTGAGCGTCAAGGGCGATCCGGCCACGGACTTCTGCGACGAGTGCCTCCCGCTCGACGGCGAATCCGTCATCACCAAGCGGCGGCCGAGCGCGTTCGTCGCGACGGAGCTGGGTCTCCTCCTCCGCAGCCAGGGCATCGAGGCTGTCGCGCTCGTGGGCGTCTCGACGGGCGGGTGCGTCGAGGCGACGCTCCGCGATGCCGTGCACCACGACTTCTACGCCGTGCTGCTCGAGGACGCCGTCGGAGCCTACGACACCGCCATCCACGAGGCCTCGCTCACGGTCATGCGCGCCCGGCACGACGTTTGCACCGTCGCGGACGCGGCGGCCGTGTGGGACGCGGCCCGCGGGGCCTAGGGAGCCGGCCATGAGCAAGACTGCCCCGGTGCTCACGCCGCCCGCCGGCCTCGCCGGCGGGCGGGTGCACCGGCTGGGCGGGGAGATCACGCTCGACGAGCGGGTGAGCTGGTGCCCGCCGGGCGTCCGGCGCCGGCAGCCGATCAACGCGTACCTCATTCGGGCCGCCAGCGGAGCCGTGCTCGTGGACACGGGCGTCCGGCTTCACGAGCGCGAAATCCTGGCCCAGCTCGACGGTCTGCTCGGCCCGGACGAGCCGTTGTCCATCGTGCTGACCCGCACCGAGATGGAGTGCTGCCTCAACATCCCCGCGATCGAGGCGCACCACACCGTGGACACCATCTGGTACACGGGCGGCATCACGGTCCCGCGGTCAACGGCGCCGGCCCACAGGGTTGCGGTCGAGCCGGGGACGTCCACCGCGCTCGAGGTGAGGGACGGCGTCGTGCTTCACCTCGTCTCCCCGCTCCTGAGGCTCCTTCCGACGCTGTGGGTCTACGACCCGCCGTCGGGCGTTCTGCTCACCTCGGACGCGTTCGCCCACGGCGCCGCGTCCGGGGGCGGCGATCCGCGGGAGGGCCTGCAGAAGTTCCGCTGGTTCGAGTCCGCGGACACGCGGCCCATCGCGGCCGACGTCCGCCGGATCGTCGGCGAGCGCCGCGTCACGGCGATCGGCCCAAGCTACGGCTCGCCGTTCGTGGGCGAGGCCGAGTGCCGCCGTGAGGCCCAGCGGCTCGCGGCGTGCCTTGAGGGGGTGGGAGCGTGAGGAACATTGCCCCGGGCGTCTTCTGGCTCGGCGGGTGCCTCTCGGCGTACTCGGCCGGCGAGGAGGTGCACTACCACGTCTCCTCGTACCTGGTCGTGGGATCCCGCGCCTCGATCCTCGTCGACACGGGGGACCCAGCGCACCGCGAACTCGTCCTGGCCCAGCTCGATGCCGCGCTGGCCGGCCGAACCCTCGACTACGTCTTCCCGACCCATCCGGAGATCCCCCACGCGGGGAACCTGCCCGCGATCCTCGACCGGTATCCGATGGCGCGGGTCGTCGGGGACGTGCGGGACTACTGGCTGCACTACCCGGAGTTCGACGGGCGATTCGATCCGCGGCGGGCGGGGGATCGAATCGATCTCGGCGACCGCGAGTTCCGCTTCGTGCCCGCGTACATCCGCGACCTCGAGAACACCCTGTGGGGTCACGACAGCGGGGCCCGGATGCTCTTCGTCTCGGACGGCTTCTCGTTTGTTCATGACGTCCCCGCGCCAGAAAGCGGTGACGTCGCTATCCATGACGTCCCCAACTCAGACGGCGAGGACGAACCCGTGCACCGGCCCGGGCAATGCCGCCTGACATCGGGGGAGATGCCCGAGCCGCCGTCCGTGGAACAGGCCGCCTATGGGACGGGCAAGGCCCTGTACTGGACCAAGTTCGTGGACGTGAGTTCGGCGTTCCGCGCCATCGAGCGCACGCTCGACGAGCTGCCCACCGCGCTCATCGGTCCGGCCCACGGAAACGTCATCGACGACGTGGACGGCATGCTCAGGACGTCACTGGCCGCGCATCGCAGGGTCTACGACGCAGCCAGGCCTGTAAAGTGAAGTCAGCTCAATATAATGAATTTCAGCGCAGCGAGGAGTGAGCCAATGCGAGACCTCATCGGATACGGGGAGAACCCTCCCGTGGTCACGTGGCCCGGGGGCGCCAAGGTGGCCGTGTCCCTCGTGATCAACTACGAGGAGGGCGCCGAGCGCTCGATAGCGGCCGGAGACGAGTCCGAGGAGGACATCGTGATCTTCGGCGGATGGCAGTCGAACCCGGCGAGGCGGAACCTCATGAAGGAATCGTTCTTCGAATACGGTCCCCGCGTGGGCGTGTGGCGGTATCTCGGCATGCTGCGGGAGTACGGAGTCCCCGCGACGTTCATGGCGTGCGGCGCCGCTCTGGAGAAGAATCCCGGCGCGGCGCTCGCGATCGCGCGGGACGGCCACGAGATCTGCGCGCACGGCTACCGGTGGCGCGGGCTCGCGGGCATGACGCCGGCCGAGGAACGCGCCGAGATCCGCGCGGCCAAGGCTGCCATCGAGGCCACCGCCGGGGTCACCCCAGTGGGGTGGTACGTGCGCGAGGACATCACCGAGAACACCCGCGCCATTCTCGCGGAGGAGGGCTTCCTCTACGACTCCAATTCCTACGCCGACGATCTGCCCTACTTCGTTGAGGCCGGCCCGGCGAGGCACCTCGTCCTCCCCTACTCGGGCGACACGAACGACGGCCGGTTCTGGGGCCCGGGCAGCCTCGGAACGGGCGCGGACTTCTTCAGCGTGCTCAAGGACACGCTCGACTGCCTCCTCCTCGAGGGGGAGACCGTGCCGAAGATGATGTCGGTCGGGATCCACCTCCGCATCGGCGGGCGCCCGAGCGTCGCGCTCGGCGTGCGGCGCTTCCTCGAGTACGCCCTGGCCCAGGATGGCGTGTGGTTCGCGACCCGCGAGGAGATCGCCCGTTGGTGGCTCGAGCACGGGCCGGCCGAGCCGCAGCGGGCCGTGTACGAGGAGGTGGCCTCGTGACGGCGCCGGATGATTCGATGACGAGCGCGGGCGCCGTGCGCACCGCGGACCTCTCTCGCCTCGTGCACAACGTCCACCACGAGGGCTTCCAGGAGCTCGACCGGATCGGGCTGAGCGGGCGAAGGGACCAAGGGCTCGTCTCGACGCTCATCTCGCGCGATCTGAGCGATTCGGACGATCTCTGCGTGAGCTGGGGCCGGATCCTGCCCGGCCAGCGCCACCTGTGCCACCACCATCCGGACGCCTCGGAGTTCTACGTCGTCATCGCCGGCACCCCGCTCGTCTATCTCGGCGACGAGGAATACCGCGCGCGGCCGGGCGACGGCATCTACATCCCGAGAGGCCTCAAGCACGGTGCCTGGAACGACACCGATGCGCCCGTGGAGCTCGTGGTCGGGGTGAGCAAGCCCGCGGACTGGGAATTCATCCACGACGAATGACCGCGCGCGTGCTCCGAGCCTTCGTCCAACGCCTCGCCTCAGGAGGGCAACGATGCCAGCAGAACCTTCGCCGGGAGCGCCGCCGCGCGCCGTCGGCCTTATCACGGCGGATCCCAACCCGACTCTCCTCGCCATCCTCGCCCATTCCGGCGTCGACTTCGTGGTCCTCGACGCTGAACAGACTCCGCTGACGGTCCGGGACTGCGCTGACGCCGTCCAGCGACTGCGGGGCACCGGGGTCCGCGTGTCGGTGCGGGTCCCCGACCTCAAGCCGAACACCCTCGTGGCGTTCGCGAACACGGGCGTTCAGGAGATCGTCCTCCCGCACGTTCGCCGGCCCGAGGAGCTTGAGCGGGCCCGTGAGGCCGTCCGCTTCGCCCCGCAGGGGCTCCGGTCGCGCCAGGTCTCGCCCGCCTCGGGCTTTGGTTCGGACTTCAGTTCCGAGCCCACGCTGAGCGTCTTGTTCGAGACGGTCGACGCCCTGGATCGCGCCGAGGAGTTCGCCGCGCTGGAGTCGTTTGAGGGCGGATGGCTCGGTCCGATGGACCTGGCGGCGGACCTGCAGCGCCACGGTCGGACCGGCCCCGGCGAGTTGGACAAGGCGGTGCAGAGGGTTGTTGACGCGGTCCGGGGCGCCGGTCACAGCGTAGGGCTTCCGTCGCCGTCGATGTCTCGCACCGATGAGGTGTTCGCCCGCGGCGCCGACCGAGCAGCCATCTATTGGGAGCGGGAGCTCGCGCAGCTCTTGGCAGGTTTCGCGGGGTCGCGAACACTGTGAATAGTCCTGTCACGGCCATGACCGCCCGATATACTGCCGCGAACCGCGAATCATTGAAGGAGCCCTGCGTGGGAGACTCTCCGAACGGCAACGGCAACGGAACCACCAACGGCGAAGGCCCGGACCGCGACTTTTGGATCGCCCGGATCGGCGCCACGATCAGGGAACAGCGAGTGGGTCGCTACACGGTCGAAGAACTTGCGGAGCGGGCCGGCGTGAGCGCGGGCCTGATCAGCCAGATTGAGCGCGGAATCGGCAATCCGTCCTTCGCGACCCTGCTTCGTCTGGCCAGTTCGCTCGACCTGCCGCTCGCGAGCATGTTCAACGAACCGGCCGAGGGGCGCCACAACATGCTGGTGCGGCGAGCCGACCGCCGCCGGATCGAGATTCCGTCGCAGGGCGTGGTCATGGAACTCATCGTTCCGGACACGGAACGCAAGCTCGGCGTGGTGAGCATGACGATCCCCGCGCATTTCGACGGCGCCAACTCCTCGGACTCGCACGAGGGCGAGGAATGCGTCATCGTCCAATCCGGTTCGCTCGTCGCGACTGTGGGGGGCCAGGAGTTCCATCTGGAGGCGGGCGACAGCCTCACGTACGATTCGTCGCTCCCGCACTGGTGGCACAATCGGACCGACTCGGCCGCCGTCATGCTCGCCATCTCGACGCCGCCCTCGCTCGGCCGAGCCCACTGATGGGCGCGCCCGGGGCGACGGATATCCCCGGACCCCGCGTGCGCCTGGGCATGCTCGTCCCCTCGTCGAATTCCAACGCGGAGACGCTCACGAGCGCCATGCTGTCCGGGCGCGCCGATGTCGGCGTCCACTACAGCCGCTTCCGGCTTCCACCCGAGCTCGGCGACGCGATCGACGCTTCCGCGCTCGGCGACGCGCCGAGTCTGTTGGCTGATTCCGAGCTCGACGCCGTCGCGTTCCACGGCACCTCGGGAACGTGGGTAGGGCTCGACGGCGACGTCCGCCTGTGCGCGGCCCTCACCGAAGCGACAGGTGCGCCGGCGACGACGGCGTCGCTCGCCGTCGTGCGCGGCCTCGAGGCACTCGCGGTGAGCCGCGTCGCCGTCGTCTTCCCCGGCCCGCCGGCGATCCTGCCGCTCATCGCCGGGGAGTATGCGCGCCGCGGCATTGAGGTGGTCGCGACGTCGAGCCCGGACGTGGTCCTCTCCAATCCCGAGATCGCCCGCCTGGGCCGGGAGCGTATTGCGGCGCTCCTGCGTCCCGCGTTCGTTGACGGAGCGGAGGCGGTCGTGTGCATTGGGACGAACCTCCGCTCGGGCTATCTCGTCGAGGAGTTCGAGCGGGAGTTCGGCGTGCCCGTCATCGACAGCGCCGTCGCCACGCTGTGGGACCTCCTCCGCCTCGCAGGCGCGGCGCGGCCTAGCGAAGGGTGGGGGCGCCTCGTCGCGACCGGGTGAATCTCGGTTCCAGCTGGTCGCACACACTGTCTATCATCGTGCATCTCATCGCACGGGCGATTACGCGCGTTGCCGTCTCCGACTCCCGCTTGGCCGCCGTTTGAAGCGCCGAAACTCGATCTACCGGCCCAGGTGACGGTCGCCGCGGCTTCTCACGGCGCGGTGGGTCCAGGCGGCGCCGTGCTGTCGGCCCAGGCGCGGACGATCTCCTCGCGCGTCGCGATCCACGCGCCCCGGCTCACCGCGTGCCCCACGAAGCGGTCCAACGCCCCCGCGTACGCCGGCCGGCCGATGACGCGCGGGTGCAGGCCGACGCTCAGGACCGACGACCCGGGTCGAGGATCGTTGAGCTGGAAGTCGAGGCAGCCGATGAGATGGTCTGCGAACGCCGCGCCTGTCGGGTATTGGCTCATGAGCCCGGAATCGTTCGTGTCGCCGGCGTAGGGCAGGACCGGCAGGTCAATTCCGTCGGCGCCCAGATGCGGCAGATCGTCGTTGAAGCTGTTCGACTCGTAGCGGAAGCCCTCCTCCGCGAGCGTTTCGCGCGTACGCGGATTGAGCCCGTCCTTCGAATACCAGCTCGTGGGAATCATGCCGGTCGAGGCGGCGATCACGTCCCGAGAGGCGGTGATGAGACCTCGCTCGTCCTCGATACTGAGGCCGGAGTGGGTGTCCCAGTGGTAGCCGTGGTCCGCGATCTCGCAGCCCCGCTCGGCGAGCGCCGCGGCCACGGGAGGGTTCGCCTCGAGCGCGGCGGCGCAGCAGAACGCCGTGGCCCGGACGCCGTGGCGGTCCAGGATCCGCAGGATCCTCCAGATCCCCGCGCGGGCCCCGTAGTCGAATTCGGTGCGCTTCCCGGGCGCCGCGCCGCGCTCGGCGCCCTCCTCGACGTTGATGACGAGCGAGACTGCGACGCGAGCGCCGCCGGGCCACACGAACGACGGCGGGCGCTCGCCGTAGCCGACGAAGTCGCGGGGCGCGGGCTGTTCGGACACCGTCACGCTTCCTTTCGAAGGGGTTTCGGAGAATTCTCACCCCGGTTATAGTGAAGCATCTTCGATATCATGAAACTAGTGCACAGGGAGGGCGATGTCCACGCTCATTCACGGCGGCACCCTTGTCACGGGATCCGGTACCCCGGCGATCGAGCGCGGCGCGCTCGTGCTCGACGGCGGCCGCATCGCGGACGTGCTCGAGTACTGGGACCCCGAGCGGGGCTTCGACGGCGAAGTCCTTGACGCAGCAGGCCATGTGATCATGCCGGGCCTCATCAACTGCCACACGCACGGCGTGACGCCCGGCCCCCTGTTCCCGAGCGCCGCCGAGCCCCTCCCGGACGAGCAATGGCTCGGCCATCTCGACCGCCATCTTCTGGCCGGTACCACGACGGTGCTCAGCCTGTGCGGCTTCGCGACGATGGACCACGTGCGCGAGGCCGACGCGCGGCACGCCGTCCACGTGCGCGGGGCCACGACTCACCTGCCCTCCGCGCTCGCCGCGGCGCAGAGGGCCGACGGCGCGGGCCTCACCGACCGGGATTGCCTGATCAGCGTCGAGCAGATGGTCGACGACGGCGCGGTGGCCATCGGCGAGCTCGGCGGCGGCCAGACGCTGGGCGGGGGAGGCCAGGACCTCGTCTACCTTCCGGCCGCGATTGAACGGCAAACCGGCGTCCGCGTCTCGCAGGCCCACGCGCGGCGGCTCAAG
>NZ_JBKZWT010000510.1:0-1605 GCF_047759905.1 Sinomonas sp. G460-2
GCCCCGGCGTTCCCCGGACTGCCAGCCGCCAACTGAGCCGAGGCTCCGCAGCGAAAGCGCACCTTGGCAGCGGGAGCGCACCTTGGCAGCGAGAGCGCACATTCGCCGGCGCGGAAACGTCCGCTCTCGCGGGCAGCCTCCGCCCTCGCGGACAACCTCCGCCCTCGCGGGCAGCCTCCGCCCTCGCGGACAACCTCCGCCCTCGCGGACAACCTCCGCTCTCGCGGACAACGTCCGCCCTCGCGGGCAACCTCCGCCCTCGCGCCGCCAACTGAGGAAAGGCTTGCTTCGCTGGCAGGCCCCGGCACCGAGTGCCACAGTGGAGGCATGACGACTGAACCGACTACGGGCCTGCATCCTGAGCCGCAGGGGACGGACCTCGCAGCAAAGCTCAATTGGCTCCGCGCGGGCGTCCTCGGCGCCAACGACGGCATCGTGTCCGTCGCTGCAGTCGTGGTCGGCGTCGCGGGCGTCACGACCAACAACGGCCCCATCCTCGCGGCCGGGATGGCGGCGCTCGTGGGCGGCGCCATCTCCATGGCCCTCGGCGAATACGTTTCGGTCAGCAGCCAGAGCGACAGCCAACGCCACCTCATCGCCAAGGAGCGCGAGGAACTCAAGGAGCAGCCGCACGAGGAGTTCGAGGAACTCGTCGGGCTGTACCGCGGCAAGGGCCTGTCCGAAGGCCTCGCGACGAAAGTGGCCGAGGAACTCACGGCCCACGACGCGCTGCGCGCCCACCTCGACATCGAGCTCGGCATCGATCCCGACGAGATCGTGAGCCCGTGGCACGCGGCGTTCGCGTCCGCGATCTCGTTCCTGTGCGGCGCCGTCCTGCCCATGCTCTCGATCCTGCTGTTCCCCGAGGCCATCCGCGTTCCGCTCACGTTCGTCGTGGTCCTCGCCGCCCTCGCCGTCACCGGGGCGGTCGGTGCCTGGATCGGCGGCGGCTCACGCTCCCGCGCGTCGATCCGCGTGGTCGTCGGCGGTGCGATAGCGCTCGCCGCGACATTCGCCCTGGGCAGCCTGCTCGGCACCACAGGGATTGCCTGACACACTACAAACGTGGGTGACGCCGTAGGCCCGGCAACGAGTGCCGCGTTCGCGCCGGAGGATCTGGTCCGCCGGTACTCGCGCACGCCCGCCGGCCGCGCCTGGCTCGACGCCCTTCCCGCCCAGCTCGACCGCTCCCTCGACCGCTGGGGCCTTACGATCGACGACGCCGATCCCGGACCCTGGTCCGGCTTCGGCGCGATGGTGGTGGGCGTCCGGCGGCGCTCGGAGAGGCTCGTGCTCAAGCTCGCCTACCCGTACCCAGAGGCCGCCTCGGAGCCCGTAGCCCTGCGCCTGTGGGACGGCAACGGCGCCGTGCGGCTCATTGAGGACGACGGCGGCGGCGCGCTCTTGCTCGAACGTCTCGACCCGCGCCACCGCCTTCAGGACGTCCCGTTCCCCGAGGCGACGGCCGCGTGGGGCGAGCTGGTGCGCCGGCTCTCGATCCCCGAGGACGACCGTCCCGACTGGGCCGCGCTCGAGAGGCTCGACGCGCGCGCCGAGCAGTGGAGCGACGAGCTTCCGGAGCGGTGGGATCGGTTCGGCCGGCCG
>NZ_JBKZWT010000511.1:0-1591 GCF_047759905.1 Sinomonas sp. G460-2
CCCGCGCTGGGCGAGGGCTTCGGGCACGAGGGCACGGCCCACGTGGGCATCGGGCCGGGCGGCACCGCGCAGGGCGGCATCGAGCACGCCATGCCGGATGACTCAACGGTCCACGAGGCGGTCTTCGCGTCGGCCGAGGTCGTCAAGGCGAAGCCCAAGTGGTCCCGCCAGTTCAAGGCCCTGCTCGCGATGGGCATCGCGCTCGTCCTCATCGTGGGCGCGAGCTTCGTGGGGGCCGCGGTTCTCCGTCCAATCCTCGGCATGGACAAGGTCACGGACTACCCGGGCCCCGGATCCGGCCAGGTGGTCGTGACGGTCCAGCCCGGCTCCGGACCCCGCGCCGTCGCGCAGGACATGCAGCAGCAGGGCGTGATTGCCGATGTCGACACGTTCCTCAAGGCGTTCGCGTCCACGAACTCGAGCCTCCACCCTGGCGACTTCACGTTCAAGAAGCAGATGAAGGCGTCCGACGCCGCGGCGATCCTCGCGCAGGACAGCGGCGGCAAGGTGATCTACTTCGCGCTCAGCGCTGGCATGCGGATCGGCGATTCGCTCGACGCCATCGCCAAGGCCTCCGGCGCCAACCGCAAGGACCTCGACGCGCTCAACACGCAGCCCGGCCAGTTCGGCCTCCCCGCGAACGCGAAGAACCTCGAGGGGTACCTCGCTCCGGGCGAGTACAAGCTGCCGGTGGGGACGTCCCCGAAGGACATCCTCGCGAAGCTCGTCACCACGACAACGGACGAGCTCAAGAAGGACGGCATCACGGACCCCGCGAAGCAGTACGAGGTCCTCACGATCGCGAGCATCGTGCAGGCCGAGGGCGGGCAGGCCGACTACGGCAACGTGGCGGGCGCTGTCTACAACCGCCTCAAGCCGAACGACCAGACCAACGGGCTCATCCAGTCTGACGCGACGGTTACGTACGGCCTCGGCACGAAGACGGTCCAGCTCACGGACGCCCAGAAGCAGGACGGAAGCAACCCGTACAACACGTACGTGCACACGGGGCTCCCGCCCGGACCGATCGGCTCGCCGGGCACGAAGGCCGTGGCCGCCGCGGCCCACCCGACGCAGAACGACTACCTGTTCTGGGTCACCGTCAATCTCGACACGGGCGAGACGAAGTTCGCGAAGACGTACGCCGAGCATCAGGGCTATGTGGCCCAGTACCAGCAGTGGTGCACGTCCAACGCCGGGAAGTGTCAGTGACCGAAGGGCGACGGGCGGCCGTTCTCGGCCACCCGATCGGCCACTCGCGCTCGCCCGCGCTGCACCGGGCGGCCTACGCACTGCTCGGCGAGGACATCGAGTACGGTTCGTTCGATCTCGTCCCGGACCAGCTCGGCGACTTCGTCGGGCGGGTTCGGGACGAGCCCGGATGGTGCGGGCTGTCCGTGACGATGCCCCTCAAGTCCGCGCTCGTGCCCCACGTCGACCGTCTCGCGGGGCACGCGATCTCCCTCGGCGCGCTCAATACGGTCGTGTTCGACCGCAGCGACGGGCTCGCGCTCGTGGGGCACAACACGGACGTCCCCGGAATCGTCGAGGCGTTCCGCCACGCGGGCGTCGAGCGTGCGGTGAGCCCCGT
>NZ_JBKZWT010000512.1:0-1573 GCF_047759905.1 Sinomonas sp. G460-2
CCGCGGCACCGGGTCGAGGACGCGGCCCAGAAGCTCGAGGACGACGCGCGGAACGCCCTCGCCGCGGCCGAGACGATGATCGCCCAGGCGGTCCGCGGCTCCGCGGGGCGGCATTCGGCGGGCGCAACGAATGACGACGGCGGGTCGGCTTCCGCGGCGCAGGCGCAGGGCGGGAATGCGAGCGGCCAGTCGTTCGGCAACGGGACCGCTCAGCCGAGCGCCGCGCAGAGCCAGGATCAGCAGGCCTCCGCCGCAGCGTCGAATCAGCAGGGTGCACGGCACGTTGAGCTGCAGGACCTCGGGGTTCCCCAGGCGGCTGCCATCCAGGGTGCTCCTCGGCATCTCAAGACACCCATGGTCCTCGGGGCGGGCCTCTAAAGCGTTCTCCCGCTGACCCCCGCCGCTCGACCCGTCCCGCCCTCAGAGGGGCTGGTCGAGTGGCGAGAAGAGCTCGCTGACCTCGGACATGGTCCGCGTCATGATCGCCCGCATGGCGTCGTGGGCCTCGTCGGCGCGCTGGCGCTGGATCGCGACGGCCACGTCCAAGTGCAGCTGGAGGGCGTTTGCGTGCGGCCGTTCGGGCATGAGGCCCAGATGGGTGCGTCCGGACAGGACCTCGGCCACGAGCGGGTGGAGCGTCGAGAACATCTCGTTGCCCGAGGCCTCGAGGATGCGGCGGTGGAACTCGATGTCGAGCCGGAGGAACCGTTCGAGGCCGGTCTCGTGCCCGGCTGCCCACAGCTCGCCGGCGAGGGTCATGAGCTCCGCCGTCGCGGTCTGCGGCGCCCGGAGGGCGGCGAGGCGGGCGGCCTCGGGTTCGACGGCGGCGCGCAGCTCCGTGAGCGACCTCAGCTGCGCGTACCGCCCCGTCGAGGCGAGGCGCCAGCGGATCACCTGGGGATCGTAGAGGTTCCATGCGGCCGCGGGCTGGATCTGGACGCCGACTCGGCGCCGCATCGCGACGAGCCCCATGGACGCGAGCACTCGCACGGCCTCTCGGACCACGGACCGCGAGACGCCGTAGCGCTCCTCGAGTTCTTCGATCTGGATGACGCGGCCCGCGGCGAGCGAGCCGCCCGCGATCGCGGAGCCCACCTCCTCGAGCACTTTGGCGTGCAAGCCGGTCGCAGCCGAGGGGCCGGGCGTGGCAAGCGGGCCGGCGTGCGCCATGTGGACTCCTAGAAGGATCGTCGGTGATCGGGCCAAAAGGGGTCCCTACATCATAGCTGTTGCGTCCCTCACGGTTTTAGGTATGATCTAAGCCGCATCTGGAAGACGAAAGTCAGATGTAAACCACCATCTAGGAGTGACTATGGCGTCATCCCACACCGCCTCGCTGGCCTGTGCGACGCATGTCGGTTCCCAGCGAGAAAGGCGATGATGGACCAGACCACCATCCGTCGGTTGTCCGATGAGGCGACCGACGTCCTTCTGAACAAGGACGGGACCTCGTCCAGCCGCCGCGGCGGCTGGATGATGATCGCGACGATCCTGATCGAGGCGTGGGATCTCTATGCGATCTCCTTCGTGCTCGTGTTTATCTCGGCGGAGTACCACCCGACCGCGGCCCAGC
>NZ_JBKZWT010000513.1:0-1567 GCF_047759905.1 Sinomonas sp. G460-2
CTCGACGTCCTCGCGGCGGACGCCCGCTCGCGCCTCCTCGAGGAGCTGCACGCGGCGGAGGCTCGGGGCCAGGCGTCCGGCGAGCGGCTCACGCGCATCTTCGAGGCCTTCGAACGGGTTTGGGGTCCTGGGGTCTCCGCGGACCACGGCACGAGCGTGGCCGCCGCGGGCGCGTTCGAGGATCGCTACCACGGGATCGTCTCCGAGGGCCTGCCCGCGCAGGAAGCCGAGTTCCGGCGATTCTTCCAGCAGCGCACGCACGAATCGTTCAGCACGCTCCTTCACCTGCTCGACGAGGAGCGTCGGGCCATCTCGGCGCGGATCCTGCCGCTCAACGGGATCCTCGGCGAAGTCGGCTTCCACGAGGGCAGCTACCTCGAACTCGACATCAAGCAGACGGTTCCGGCGTCCGCGCGGCAGTTCAAGGAGGCGATCGTCTCGGCGCTCAAGGCGCGGCACGGCGTCGTGGACGCGAAGGACGACGGCGGCGCGGCACCGCGGTCCGCGTCGGGAGGCGAGGACGTGCTCGCCGCGCGCTACAAGACGCTCGAGACGCTCGTGAAGCGCCTCGGCTCGACGACGCCCGAGGACCGCCGCTGGCGGGCAGAAGTGCTCGACGTGCGCACGCACGTGTTCATCTCGTGCAAGGAGCACCGGGCCATTTCCGGGAGCGCCGGCGAGCTTCGGGACGAGGTCTTCGTCCACGCGGACACAGGCAGTATGTCCGGCGGCGAGCGGCAGCGCTTCACGGCGTTCATCATGGCCGCGGCCCTCAGCTACCAGCTGGGGATCGCCGAGCAGGGCTTCACGACCTACGGCACGGTCATGATGGACGAGGCGTTCGTGCTCGCGTCCGAGGAGTTCGCGGGGGCCGGGATCTCGGCGCTGCACGAGTTCGGCTTCCAGCTGCTCCTCGCGGCGCCGGAGAACGTGATCGACCTCTCGCGGCACCTCGGCTCGGTCACGGAGATCCTCCGCGACAAGCGCGCCAACCGCTCGGGCCTGCTCGAGGCGCCGGCGGTGGGAACCGGCGGCCGGGGGCCCGTCTCGCAGGCCAATCCGGTGGACATCGTGCTGCGGGCGCGGGTCTAAGGGGCGGGTCTCGGGCGCGGGTCGGGGGACGCGGAGTAGGCAAGCTCACACCGGACCCGGCTTGGAGGCCGCGCGCGGCCCGGGCTATCGTTTAACCGCAAGGCGCCACTTGTTAGCTGAGGCTCCTTCGCGGATACAGGCCAGCGACCCGGAACGTCGAGAGACGCCAAGGGTCAGGACAGATCGCTCCGGATTAAGGGGCGGTTCCGATTGGCTCCCTGTCTCGCAGGGTCACGACGCGAAGTGCCGAAGGTCTTACGAGGAGAGGTCTGCTGGGGTCCGCCGGGCCCTGCTTCTCGCGCCGGAGCCGAATCGCCCGAGGTCTCCGTCATGCTGTTCATCACCGCCTTCGTCCCCGCGCTCGTCGCGGGCCGCCGCCGCGCCGTGGTCCTCGCCGCTCCCGCCGTGCTGCTCGCCGTCGTGGTCGAAGCAGTACTGACGGCCATGGAGGAGAAGGGAAAGGTCGGAGCCGCCC
>NZ_JBKZWT010000514.1:0-1561 GCF_047759905.1 Sinomonas sp. G460-2
CTCAACTCCGGGGACCTCCCGGCTACAGAAGACGAACTAGTCATGCCAGACATCGCTGAGTCTGCCGCTCCGGACATCAGCGCACCCCCTCTTGCGAAGGCCAGCGCGGGATATCTCGCGCTCATCTCGCTCGCGAACTTCGGCGTCTCGATGGCCTTCATCGTGCCGATGTCGTACTCGCTGGCCGTCCGGATCTCCCAGCTCGAACCCGGCCACGAGGAGGTCCTGGGCTATGTGACGGGGACGGCACAGTTCATCTCGATCGCCGCGAGCCCGCTCATCGGCGTCTGGAGCGACCGCTTCCGCTCGCGCTTCGGCCGCAGGACGCCCTTCATGATCGGCGGAGCCCTTGTGGGCCTTCTCGGCCTCATCGGCATTTCCTTCGCGCCCAGTGTTCTCCTCGTCGGGGTCGGGTGGGTGGTCGCACTGTTCGGCTGGGCGGCGGCGGGCCAGGCGATCCAGAACCTGCAGGCCGACCGGATCCCCGAGGAGCAGCGAGGCCGGATCTCCGCCCTCTCAGGCCTTGCAGCCCAGGTCGCACCGGTCATTGGCATCGGTGTCGCGTATGCAGTCTCGCGCAGCACGTTCCTGGTCTTTGTCCTGCCCGGCCTCATCGGCCTTGCGCTCCTCGTGCTGTTCCCGCTCGTGAAGCGTGAGGGAAGCTCGGTCGGCCTCGTGCACAACAGCACGGTCACGGTGAAGGCACTCTTGGCGAGCTATCTCTTCAGCCCGCGGAAATACCCGGACTTCGGGTGGAACTGGCTCGGTCGGTTCGTCTTCTTCATGGGCCTGTATTTCAACACCACGTTCGGGACCTTCTTCGCCGCCCAGCGCCTCGGGCTGCCCGTCAAGGAGGTTGCCGGCACCGTGGCCGTCATCGGGATGCTCGGCGTGGTCTCGGCCGGCCTAGGGGCCCTCATCGGCGGATTCCTCTCCGACCGGCTCCGCCGGCGCAAGCTCTTCGTGTTCCTCGGCGCGCTCTTCTTCGTGGCCGGCGGCCTGACGGAGGCCTTCGCGTACTCCTTCCCTGCCCTCGTGGCCGGAAGCCTGCTGATGCAGGGCGCGATCGCGCTCTTCGGAGCGGTCGACGGTGCCATCGTCTTCGCCGTGCTCCCGGACCGTGCCCAAGCGGGACGCTACCTCGCGGTGACCCAGTTCTCGCAGAGGATTCCGAGCGCCATCGCGCCGCTCATCGCACCGCTGGTCATCGTCCTGGGCGCGAATGGGGCGGCGAAGAATTACACCGCCCTCTACCTCGCGGGAGCAGCGCTGGCACTGCTGGGGAGCCTGATCATCGTCCTGAAGGTCAAGTCGGTCCGATGAGCGAAGGGATCACCTGGACGGCGAAGTGGATTTCGCCATCGGAGTCGTCAGAGGAATCGGAGCGGGAGGACCGCCGGGCCTATGTGCTCCGAAGGTCCTTCGACCTCCCGTCCCAGCCCGAGGCCGCGACGCTCTACGCCACGGCGCTCGGGATCTACGAGGCCTTCGTCAACGGGGTCCGCGTCGGCGACGTCGAGCTCGCGCCCGGGTCGACGAACTACGACGAGACCCTGTACGT
>NZ_JBKZWT010000515.1:0-1555 GCF_047759905.1 Sinomonas sp. G460-2
CCGCTCGACGTCGCGCCGCACGCTGCGCGTCGTGACGCCGAGCCGCTCCGCGAGCTCCGCACCGGTCCACACGGGACGCGATTGCAGGAGGTTGAGCAGGCTGAGGACGCGTTGGGTCGTGTCTGCCATGGAACTATGATCGCCCGCTCTGCGGACAGTTCCTGTCCTCAACTCGCCGAGGCCTTGTGTGGATCCAGAGTCGAGATATATCGTGACTTCATCAACGCGTTATATCTCGAAATCCAGCGGACCGACCCTGTCCTCATCGGCGAGGACACTGGACGTGGGACAGGGGAAGAGACGAGCGAAGGGGACCACACATGAGCAGCATCGCGGGACAGAGCCAGCTTCACCGAACGACGGCGGCAAGCCCCACCCAGGCGCGCCACGAGGGGCGTGTCGCGATATATCGCGAATCCGGGGCGCGGCGGGCGCTCAGCTCACTGCGCGCGGCCTGGCGCCGCGGGGCGGAGCTCTCGCGCGCCATCGACGAGGCGAAGGACACGGCGTGGCAGGCACCTGACGGCCCGAGCCACCGCCTCCTGGGCTAGGGGCCTGGGCTAGGGGCCCGGATTAGAAGGCCGGGCTTGGCTAGACAGAGCAGCGGGGGCTCAGCCGAACCACGCGAGCAGCCCCCGCCAGAGCCCCACCACGACGCCTCCGCCGAACACAGCCCCCGCCAGCAGCTGGGCGAGGGTGTGGGCGCGGAGCACGAGCCGGGACCAGATCACGGCGGGCACCAGCATTAACACCGGCCACCAGGCCGCACCGAAGAGAAACAGGAGCGAGACCGCCGCGGACGTGATTGCCGCGGCGTGACCGCTGATCTTCCAGAAGAGGCTCACGAGGGCCAGCAGCGCGATCCCGCCCACGAGGGCGAAGACCATCGCCATGACGCTGGCCGGCGCGTGCAGCAGGCCGAGGAGGCCGAGCCCCGCGAGCACGATCACGAGCGAGAGCCCGAGGACCGGGCCGCGCTGCCGGCGATCGCTCACGTGGTGGTCGGTGACCTTCCCCGCGCGCACGAGCGCCACGAGCACGAGGAACGGAACCCCGCACGTGAGGACGGCCGCGACAAGCCCGAACCAGAAGGTGCCCGGAAAACCGGGGCTGCCGGCCGGGCTCAGCAGCATCATGATCGCGACGACAATGGGTGGCTGCAGCGCCTCCGTGATCGCGCGCGCGGCCGCGTAGCTCCCTGAACGCCCCCACACCACGCCGCCAGTTTGCCACAGGGCGGCCGGGCGCCCGCCGATGTGCACGCACATGACGGGCCCCCGAGGCTGCTTGGCTTCCCTACTCGGCGTCCGCGAGGACGAGCTCGACGACCGCGCCGAGCAGCCCCGGTTCGACGTCGAGCCCCGACAGCCCCGCGACGACGGCCGCGGGCGACTGGCCCGAGGTCACGCACGAGAAGATCTTCCCCTTGACGGCGATCTCCGCGTGGACGTCGTCGAGGAGGCGTTCGACGGCGCCGACCGTGCGGTTGCGCGCGAGGGCAAGGCCGCCCTCGGCAGTGAGCGTGAACCCCGCGGCAGCGTCGACGTCCTCAACC
>NZ_JBKZWT010000516.1:0-1554 GCF_047759905.1 Sinomonas sp. G460-2
CTGCGCTGCCCCGGCCCGGAGCTGCTCGTGCGCGTCGATCTGAAGCTGGCGCGCACCGGCCGTAGCGGCAATTGCCGTCGCGATTCCAAGGGTCAACACCCTGAACCACCCCCAGCCTCTTCCATGCGCCCGAGCCAAATGCCGCACAACGCGCCTCGACTTCCATTACTCAATTCGCCGCGGTCTAAAGAGCCGACCGTGACGAGGTGCGCGACGCGGGATTCCCAGCAATCCCCGTCGCCCAACAAATTCGGCGAATTACCGAACTTCACCCTTCAAGTACAGCCGCGGCACGTTCCGAGGTCACCAGTAGTCGGTACCCGGGTTCTTAAGGCCCTAGGACGGGGCACCTCTGTGAGTACGCGAAAATGCCCACTTGCGGCTACCCAAGTAGTGCGCAGGTGGGCCTGCGTGATCGGCCCCGCTACTCCCTCGGGCGCCGCGGCGGCTCCGCGTGCGATGTGCGCCGCTGAGGCCGGAATCCCGGGCCTCACGGCCTGCACTGCGGCCCGAGTACCCGGTACGCAAACACCGCCGGAGGCGTCTCGGGGACTACTTGCCCGCGCCCTCGGCCCGTACGCGCACGTCGCGCGGCCGGGAACCGCCATCACCCGATTACCGGCCCGCGAGGACCCGTTTCAGCCCGACCGTCTTGTCCACCGCGGGGGGCGATTCCGACCGTAGAACCAGGAGCCGGCGCGCCCAGAGCTGGCACCGGGGATGGAGGGGTGCATGGTCCGGAACCATCCGACCGCGGAGATCGAGGCCGGAGCGATGATCGGCGACGGAACCGTCGTCTGGCAGTACGCGCACGTCCGCGAAGGGGCCCAGGTGGGCCGCGATTGCATCGTGGGCCGCGGCGTGTACATCGGGCCGGGCGTCCGCGTGGGCGACCGGTGCAAGATCCAGAACTACGCGCTCGTGTACGAGCCGGCCGTCCTGGCCGACGGCGTCTTCGTGGGGCCGGCCGTGGTCTTCACAAACGACCTCAATCCGCGCGCGATCACCCCGGACGGCCGCCTCAAGGGCGCCGACGACTGGATCGCCGTCGGCGTCACCGTAGAGACGGGCGCGTCGATCGGTGCCCGCGCGGTGTGCGTCGCCCCGATCCGGATCGGCGCGTGGGCCATCGTCGCGGCCGGCGCCGTCGCGGTCAGGGACGTCCCGGACTACGCACTCGTAGCGGGCGTCCCGGCGCGGCAGATCGGATGGGTCGGCGAGGCGGGCCACCGCCTCAAGCAGGAGACCTACTCCACCGACGAGGGCACCGCGTGGCTGTGCCCCGTCGCGGGCACCCGCTACCTCGAGAGCGAGGGGCGGCTCCGGAGGTCCGAGCCGTGAGTACTGCCTATACCCTCCCCAGCCACCCGAGCCCCGGCCTGTCCGTGACGCTCGGCGGCACCGCCGTGACGCTGCTCGACCGCGACGACGCCGTGGGAGCGATCCTCGCCGGCTGCCGCGAGCGCACCGCGGCGCTCGGCGTCGTCTCCGCGAACCTCGACCACGTGTACCACTTCGGCTCGGGCGGGCGCTGGCAGCGCGCGCTCGAGGCGG
>NZ_JBKZWT010000517.1:0-1538 GCF_047759905.1 Sinomonas sp. G460-2
ACCGGCGGAGCCAGCGCCCACGTCCTCGCAGAAGGCCCTCCCGCTGCCGAGCCTGGGTGCTCCGTCGCTGCCGGTGCCGCTTCCGCAGCTGCCCACGAGCCTCCCCCAGCCCCTGAGCCCGCTCTCGCCGCTGCCCTAACCCGCTCCCACCGCTGCACTAGAGAGCCGACTCAACCGTCCGTTTTCTCGGCCCAACCGTCCCCAAAAGGCATGACCGTCCGTGGAAGCAAACGGTCATGCCTCGTACGGACGGTTCAGCGATGGTGAGGGACGGTTGAGTGGCCGGGTCGCTGCTCCAAGCCGATCAGCAACGAAACTGTGCGGTATTCACCCCTCCCGGCGCGGCGACAACCGGGCGTAGGGTCCTGTTCACTGCCAGTCGAGCTGAGGAGAGAGCCATGACGCTTCAGGTGACGGAAGTATCGACCTGTTCCGTTGACAACTGCGCGTTCAACCACGAGCACGAATGCAACGCCTACGCCATCACGGTCGCGGGCACCGCGGACCACGCGAGCTGCGGGACCTTCATCGACACTTCCGCGCTCGGTGGCCTGCCGAAGGTGCTCGCGCACGTCGGAGCCTGCCAGCGCAGCGAGTGCGTGCACAACGACCACCTCATGTGCAATGCGCACGACGTGCGGGTGGGCCCCGGCGCGGACGCCGCGGACTGCCTCAGCTACGAGCACCCCTGAGCGCCCAGCTGTAGAGCCTAGCCAGCCCCGGGCGGAACGACCCGCCCGGCGAGCCGCCGACTACTTGTCTGACCGAGTCTGCGCGAACGCCACGATTCGAGTACAGGCAAGTGTGGCAGCCGATCGCCAAGGCTTGGGAGAGTTGATCCACCGGCGCTCCCGGACGGGGGCGCCGCATGGGTGATGGCGGCGATCGGAGCTGGCATGTATCTCTCCCTCTCGGACTGGCGCGGCCGCAGGGTCGAGCCCGGCACGGGTGCCGCTCCCCCGTTCAAGCTGGCCCCCGTGATCCTCGCCTTGGGCGTGGTGAGCCTGCTGACCGACGTCTCCTCCGAGTCGGTGGCCTCGGTCCTCCCCCTGTACATCACGGCGTCCCTGGGGTTGTCGACGATCGCCTACGGCTTCGTGGACGGGCTCTATCAAGGCATCAGCGCCACGGTCCGGATCGCTGCGGGGTGGACCGCCGACCGCGTGGGCAGCCAGAAATGGGTCGCGTTCGCCGGCTACGGCCTGTCCGCTGTGGCGAGGGTCGCGTTGCTCATCGCGGACGGCTTCGGCTCGCTGGCCGCGGTCATCGCCGTCGACCGCTTCGGCAAGGGCATCCGCACCGCGCCGCGGGACGCCCTCATCAGGTTCGCCGCGCAGCCCGAGCACATCGGCCGCTCGTTTGGGGTGCACCGCATGCTCGACACCGTCGGTGCCGCGCTCGGGCCGGTGCTCGCGTTCGTGATCCTCCTTGCGATCCCCAACGGCTACCGGGTGGTCTTCATCGCCTCGCTCGCCTTCGCGATCATCGGCGTCGCGGTCCTGGGCCTGTTCGTGCCCAACGAACGACGGCGGCATCCG
>NZ_JBKZWT010000518.1:0-1536 GCF_047759905.1 Sinomonas sp. G460-2
GTCTCGGCGCGGTGCCGACCGTGTGCCAGGGCCTCGTCCCGGGGCTGCTCAGCGTGTGGGCGGCGCGCCTGCCGAAGGTCGAGGTGAGCCTGTTCGAGGGCGACGACGACGAGATCCCCGAGTGGCTCGAGATGGGCATCGTCGACGCCGCGATCCTCGTGGACCCGCATCCCGACCCGGCGGGCTCGGTTCTGGTCGGTGAGGACGAATACTGTGCGATCGTGCGCCGGGACCACCCGCTCGCGGGGGAGAAGGCGATCCCACTCAGGGAGCTCCACGAGGACGGCCTCCTCGTGAGCACGGGCGGCTGCGAGAACGAGGTCCGGCGGATCCACGCGAAAGCTGGTCTGCCCTTTGACATGCGCCAGCGCGTCCGCGAGCTCGCGACCCTCGTGACCATGGTCCACGAGGGCCTCGGCGTAGCGATCATGCCGCGACTCGGCGAGGTCATGCTCCCGAAGAGCCTGCTCATGGTTCCGCTCGAGCCGACGCTCGGCCGGCGGCTCGTGCTGAGCGGTCCCACGAACCGGGCGTGGAGCCCGCTTGCGGAGGCGCTCGTCGGGGCGCTGCGCGCGGGCTGAGGGTCCTTAGAGCCGCACGGCCTCGAGGTCGAAGATGACGCGCCCGGCCTTGAGGGCCTTGTTCTCGAAGCTCGTGAGCACGCGGCCCTCGAACCGCGGGGCCCACCCGCCGGCGTCGTCCGCCTGTCCCGTCGGTTCGCAGTCCACTCCGGAGGCCCACGCCGCCGTGAGCGGGCTCGCCGCCCCCGCGCGCTCGCCGTCGTGCGCGTTGCGGAAGTCCGGCGACGCGGCGACGACGTCGCGCATCTGCTGTGCATAGCCGGACCGGTCCGTCGCGAGCCGCCACAGGCCGCCCGGGGCGAGCACGCGTGCCGCGAGCTCCGCGAAAGAGTCCTTCACGAGCCGGCGCTTGTGGTGCTTCGTCTTGTGCCACGGATCGGGGAAGAAGACCCACAGCTCGGCCACGGACCCCGCGGCGAGCATCGTGCCGAGGACCTCGGGGGCGTTCGCCTGGACCACGCGGACGTTCGTGAGGCCGCGCTGCCCGATGCGCAGGAGCGTGTTCGCGAGGCCCGGGCGGTAGACCTCGACGGCGAGGAAGTTCCGCTCGGGGTTCGCCTCCGCGGCTGCGACGATCGCCTCGCCGAGTCCCGAACCGATCTCGACGACGAGCGGGGCCTCGCGGCCGAACTCCGCCGCCGCGTCGAACACGTAGTCCGGGTGCACCGAGGTGTCGGCGACATGCCGCGGAACGTCGACGAGGAACGCGCTCGAGTGCTCCTCCCACGCCTGCTGGCGCCGCCCCTGGAGCCGCGTGCCGCGCCGTACGAAGCTCACGGGCTGGTGGCGGTACGTCCCGAACGAGGCCTGGCTTCCGGGCGTGATCGGGTTGCCGCTGCCGGTGCCGGGCTCAGGCTCAGGCTCAGCCGCGGGTTCGGCGGGGGATTCGGGGTGCTCGCTCATCGCCCTCAAGCGTAGTTCAGGGGTCACCTCCCGTGGGTGTCGGCTCGTCCAG
>NZ_JBKZWT010000519.1:0-1530 GCF_047759905.1 Sinomonas sp. G460-2
CACCGAAGTCCTGCTCGGCCACGACCCCGCGCTCGACGCCGACGACGCGCGGGACGCCGTGCGCGGGCTGCTGGCCCTCGTCGCGTATCAGCACCCCGTTCTGCTTGAGGTCGACGACTCGATGGAGGCCCTCCGGGCGGCCGTCGACCCGCTCCTCGCGGCGGGGCTCGCGGCCCAGGTCGGTCCCGACACCGTCATCTTGGGGGACTGAACCCCGGTGGGCGGCGGGCACAGTCACGCGGACCCTGTGGAGGCTCCGAGCCGCGCGGCGACCGTCGCCCGGCGCCGGGCGACGTGGATCCTCGCGGCTGTGCTCGTTCCGCTGGGCCTCGTGACCCTCGTCGCGATGGTGCTCCTGTGGCCTTCGGGGAACCGCGCCGACCTCAAGCTCTCCAACCCGTATGCGCTTGCGCAGGGCGTCACGATGGACACCGGAACGGTGCAGCAGGTTGCCCAGTCCGGGTGCCAGAAGGGCCAGCAGCCTTCCCAGTGCACCTTCGCAGTGACCCAGCCGGACGCAGGGGGCATGGCGGTACGGGTCGCGATGAACCCGGACGTCATGGTGTCGCACGGAGTCAAGCCCGGGGACAGGATCCGGTACCTCAACCTCTCGAAGATCCAGCAGGCCCAGCAGCAAGGCTCCTCGGATAGCCCTCAGGCCGAAGCTCCCGGCGCCTCCGGCGGTGCCCAGGCCGAATCTCCCGGCGCCTCCGGCGGTGCCCAGTCGCCGTCGTTTGTGTTCGTCGACTTCGTGCGCACGGTTCCGCTGCTGCTGCTCGCGGGGCTGTACGCGGTCGTCGTCGTGGCCGTCGCGCGGTGGCGCGGCCTGCGAGCGCTTCTGGGCCTCGGGGGCGCGTTCGCGGTCCTGGCCCTGTTCATCCTTCCGGGTCTCGTCGAGGGCAAGCCGCCCCTCCTGCTCGCGCTTGTGGGCTCGACGGTCATCATGATGGGCGTCCTGTACTTCGCGCACGGGGTCTCGGCGCGGACGTCCACGGCGTTGCTTGGCACGGTCTTCGGCCTTGGCGTGACGGCAGCACTCGCCTCGTGGGCGATGGACGCGGGAAACCTCACGGGCGTGGGCGCGCATCCCGCGGCCTCGCTCGTGAACCTCGGAGGCAATCTCTCGGTCTCCGGAATCATCCTGTGCGGCCTCATCATCGCGAGCCTTGGCGCGCTGAACGACGTCACGGTCACGCAGGCCTCCGCCGTGTGGGAGCTCTACGAGCTCGCGCCGCACACGCCCGCTCGCAGGCTCTTCTCCTCGGCGTTGCGGATTGGCCGCGACCACATCGCGTCGACCGTGTACACGATCGCGTTCGCGTACGCGGGCGCGGCCCTTCCACTGCTCATCATCGTGGCGCTCTACGACCGGCCGCTCCTCGATGCCCTCACGGGCTCGGAGCTCGCCGAGGAGGTGGTGCGCACCCTCGTGGGTTCGACCGGGCTCGTGCTCGCCATCCCCATGACGACCGCGATCGCCGTCGCCGTGGTCAAGGCGACTGGAGCCGCGCGCCTGGCCGGGCCCGAGCC
>NZ_JBKZWT010000052.1:0-18513 GCF_047759905.1 Sinomonas sp. G460-2
CCCGTCCTCCGGCGGAGGATCTGGCCAGGCTCGCGGCGCCGCGTTCCCCGCCGGTGCCCGGCAAACCACGTGGAACGATCCGTCCGACCGGATCTTCGATCGGGACGACGACCTCGAGGAAGACGACGAGTCCACGCGACCAAAGTCCGTGCCGTGGCTAGTGGGCGGCATCCTCGCGCTCGTGCTCATCATTGCCCTGATCTTCGCGTTCACGACCCTCGGCAGCGTGTTCCAGCCCCAGGCATCGAGCCCGAAGACAAGCGCTTCGCACTCCGCCCCGGCCTCCGACTCTGCGTCCGGGGGCCAGTCGGCGCCCCCGGCGCCCGTGGTGGCTCCGGCCATCGAGTCGGTCACGCGCCTCCACCCGGAGGAGCTCTCGTTTGCCGATCAGTTCGACTCCAAGCTTTCCGCCACCTACGACGGCAACCCGGCGACGTACTGGTCTGACATGGAGTTCGCCCGCGAGGACTGGGGCGGCTTCACCAAGAGCGTCGCGCTTGCGGTCAAGCTCAAGGACGCCTCCGACATCAAGTCGGTCGAGCTCGACCAGCTTGGCGGCACCGGCGGCAGCGTGAGCGTCTACACGAACTCGCAGCCGGACGTCACGGGCGCGACTCTCGTGGGAACGAACACGTTCAATACGACGCAGCTCGTGTTCCCGCTGCCGAACACCGTCAAGGCCCAGTACGTGATCATCCAGATCACAGCCCTTCCGCGGCTCGCCGCGCCGAAGACGCAGTACCCGTTCGGCCTGCGGCTCGCCGAGATCAAGGTGCAGTAAAGCGAACGACGGCGGCGCGCCCGCACTGTTGAAAGGCCGCCTGGAGCTTCGTGCCCCAGGCGGCCTTTTCTCATTTCTTCACACGAGCCATTTCTTCACACGCCCCTTGCACGCGGCGAGCCTTCGGTACCCTTGAAAGGCGGCGCGGCGGAATACCAACGTCCGTCGACATGTTGTGAGCTGTGGACGTACGGAGTCCAGCACGTCAGAAGAAGAGGTCAATCGCCCGTGAGCACTGCCGAAAGCATCGCCACTGAGATCCGCGACGTTATTGTCGTCGGTTCCGGTCCCGCAGGATACACCGCAGCCATCTACACCGCGCGAGCCAACCTCAAGCCGTTGATTTTTGCCGGTTCGGTCACGGCGGGCGGCGAGCTCATGAACACGACCGAGGTCGAAAACTTCCCGGGCTTCCCTGAGGGTGTCCAGGGTCCGGAACTCATGGACAAGCTCGAGCAGCAGGCCGCGAGGTTCGGCGCACAGATCGAGTTCGAGGACGTCGAGTCGATTGACCTCGAAGGAGAAGTCAAGCGGGTTGTCCTCGCAAACGGCGAGGAGCATTTCGCCCGCGCCGTGATCATCTCGACGGGCTCCGCCTACCGCGAGCTAGGGCTTCCGAACGAGAAGCGACTTTCTGGGCACGGTGTGAGCTGGTGCGCCACGTGTGACGGTTTCTTTTTCAAGGACCAGGACATCGCGGTGATCGGTGGTGGCGACTCCGCCATGGAGGAAGCGCTCTTCCTCACGAAGTTCGCCCGCACCGTCACGGTGGTTCACCGCCGCGAGTCGCTTCGCGCATCCAAGATCATGGCCGACCGCGCGCTTGCCCACGAGAAGATCTCGTTCGCCTGGAACAGCGAGGTGGCCGACGTGATCGGCGGCGAGAAGGTCACCGGCCTGACGCTGCGGAACACCATTGACGGTTCCGAGTCGAACCTCGCGGTCACCGGCGTTTTCGTGGCCATCGGCAACGACCCGCGTACCGATCTCGTGAAGGACGTCCTCGAGCTCACCCCCGAGGGGACCATCGCTGTCGAGGGCCGGACCTCACGTACGAACGTCCCGGGCGTCTTCGCCGCCGGCGACGTCGTCGATCCCACGTACCGCCAGGCGATTACTGCAGCCGGGTCCGGTTGCGTTGCCGCCATCGACGTCGAGCATTACCTCTCAGACGTCGAGGCACGCAGCCTCGCCACCCAGCAGGCCTAACTCCTCACCACAGATCGGAAGGCAGACATGAGCAACGCCCGAGACGTCACCGACGCCCAGTTCACCGACGAGGTCCTTCTCTCCGAGAAGCCCGTCATCGTCGATTTCTGGGCCGAATGGTGCGGGCCGTGCCGCAAGGTGGGCCCCATCCTCGACGACATCTCCGTTGAATATTCGGAGAAGGTCGACGTGGTGAAGGTGAACGTTGACGACAACCCGAACATCGCGGCCGAATACGGTATTACGTCGATCCCTGCGGTGTATCTCTTCGAAAGGGGCAAGGTCACCGGAACGGTGATCGGTGCGCGGCCGAAGCAGTACTTCGAGAAGGAATGGTCCGAGGTTCTCGTGAAGTAGATCCCGACCAACAGAAGAGGGCGCAGCCGATGGCTGCGCCCTCTTCTGTTGTCTGCGCCCTTCCGTTGCCCCTGCGTAGGGTTGGTGAGGGCGCTGCCAGGCCGGTGAGTGCTTGTTCGGACCACCCGATCACCTTCGCCTCCGTTTCACGTGAAACGCGCGAAGCTTTGCTGCTTTGCGCAAACCTGGCCCTCTGCCGGGCTACTCGCTCAATTCGTCACCATCCAGACAACGTGGCAGACCCTTCCAGCACGACAGGACGAACACCTTCCAGCACGACGGGGCGGACACATGCTCTGTTTCACGTGAAACGTGGAGCTAACCACAGAGGTTCGCGTGAGGCGTAGGGCCCTCGTACAGTTCGCCGGCAACTCAACGCATCGCTGGATTCTGCGGTTCCGACCACCGAAGGCAGTGTATCCCCGAGCTGATGACCCGAAGCGATCGGCAGTTCTCCTCGGGGCGCGCGGATCAGCCCGATTTTGGGCCCGCACGAATCCGAAACGCCGTCGTTCGACCACATATCGGCCGAGCCAGCCGTCTAAGATCAACCAATCCGCCCTGAATCAATAGAACCGACCACGCGCGAATGCCGACGGTTCGAGATGGCGCAACTGGCCGTACTGGCGGTGCCACACGACGCCAAAGGGGCACCCGGAACGAATCCTTCGTCGCTGCTCGACCCCGAAGTGGGCAACGGATCGACTCCTCAGCTCCACATCAGTCCAAGCGCGTGCTGTGGCTGCTCAAAGCTGCCCCGGCCCGCCCGCGTTGGCTTGGCCGAGGACTTGAGCAAGACTCCGATTTCTGAATCAGAAGTGCACGGACGGTTCCAGAGATCCGGCGGCGGGCAACGACTCCAGGCGCTTTCGACACGAGGGTGTCTCGGCGTGCCGGCATCGCCCGATCCGCACCGTCCTCGACGCTAGGCGCGGCGGCGACCGTCACCCGGTCGGGGTCCGCGCGACGGCCTGGGCCGAGGTGCCCTGAATTCAGTCCCACGGCGGTCGGCTGCCCGAGTCCGGTCGCCCGACAGCGCTCCCGGACGGACTCACCGGGTCGGGTGAACACGAGTTGTGACTCCCCTCGCTGCTCGGCCTTCGCCACGAAGCACCCCAGTTGAAGATTCCGGCCTACCGGGGCCGCCCGACCGCGGTTCCGTCACAGTCGACTCAGGCGCCCGACGCCCGACCCCGGCACCCGGGCCGCTTGTCCCAAACGTCATCGTCCCCGAGCGCCCGGCTCTCTTTCGCGCGCCGATCTCCATCCCGCCTGTCCCAATCACGTGCGGTCGGAATCGAGCACCTGTTTCACGTGAAACCGGGCCCTTCTATTGCCCAACGTCGTTTCACGTGAAGCATCAGATCCATCAAGCACCTCACGGCCAAGCCGCGGCAGCTCTTAATCGTCAGAACAAGAGCCTTTCGGACCTAGTCACCACCGACACGCCAAGGACTTTCAGGGAGTAGCGATCAGACTTGGACTTTCTGACTCAGTCGCTTCAGTCGGACACTTGGTCCAAAGCCAAGCACCTAAGACGATCCTTCCTCGGCCACCCTGGTAGCCCTACCACCCTCCTGCCTCATTATCGAGGAACCGGGACGCCTGCAGTCACCCTCGGGGCGACCGGACGCTCCTCAGTCACCCTCAGCTGCATCAACGCGACGGGGCGCTTCTCCGCCGCCCGCAACGCCGACATCGCCACAGGGCACCCAAACCGGCGTCAGCGCATCCAGCACCAAACGACGCTCCCCGGACGTCCACGAGGCGCGGGACGCTCCTCGCCCGCCTACAGCCCCATCGGCGCCATCGGCGCCATCGTGCTGTCCCTGGTCACTCTCAGCGCAGTCAGCGCTGCACCACACGCCCCGACCCCCTCGCAAAGCGTCGGAACCGCGTGACGCTCCCCGGTCACTGCCAGCGCCGCCGTCAGTACCAAAGGACGCTCTCCACACGGTCGCACACTGCGCCGCGAGACCCCCCGACCACGCTCAGCCGCAGAACGCTCCTCAGCAATCTGCACCCCCCGGCACCGAATGCCCCGGTCAGCCTCAGCTCCACGGGGCGACTCCACGGCATGCGTAACGCCCCTCAGCCACGATCGGCGCCGTCAGCGCCGCACGACACCTCCCCCTGGCACCCCCAAATTCGCAACACACTCGGCGCCCTGCCTCGACGCCACACCATCGATCAACGGGGCCGCTCATACGCCACCCTCATGCGGACCCACGCGAACCCCTCGCAACCTATCGCTGGCCGACGAGCTCCCCACCCAGGATGAGTCGTTATGAGGTTCTGGGCAGTGTCCACCGCGATGGTTGTCCACCGAGATCGTCGCGACCGACCGTCAAGAGCCCCGGGATCCACGCTGGTCCCCAGCCCGTGGCGCAGACGGAGCCAAGCGCTCGGTCACCCGCCGATGCGAACGGAGCCCCCCGAGCACGAACGCAAACTGGTGAAGAGCCAAAACGCCGCATAGGCCTCACCCCGCCTGAGCTCTTCTACACAGGGTTATCCACTGACGTATCGGGCGATATCCACAACGATTTCCACAGATGTTATCCACAGTCGTGGACTGCAGTGTGTGGACACTTCTCGAGTCCTCGCGCACTCGGCCACCCTGGGGGCACCGACGCCCACCGTCCGCACATCAGGAGCAACGCGAGCCAAACATCCATACAATCTGTGGTCCGCCCATGCCGCGCAACATCCTGCCGATATCAGCTACGAAACGCGCATCTAACGCGTCGATATTTGTGTCATCGGGCAGCACTTTGCGGCGCGGGGATGTCAGTCTCATTGCATAGAACGTGGATCGTGCTCGAAATCGCCAGGGAGTCGGTCTCTCCGTGAGCATGTCCCAATCGACGAACCGCCGGTCTACTGAGGCGTATTCGAGCGACTATCCACAGACCTCGATGTACTTGTGCAATCGGACCGATCCGTTATCCACAGGGAAATCCACAGGCATTTTCCACATGTCAGATGCGGGACACGGCTCGGCTGCTGAGCCGCGTCCCCTGGCGCCGCGACGGTCCCGCGGCGCCAGCAGCCTGAAGTGTGGAGCCTGAGGGCTGGGACCTGGAGCCAGCGGGCAGGCGGACCTCCTGGGTCACTGCGGGCCTAATGCGCGAGTCGGGTGGGGACCCATCTTGGCCGGACACAGCGGTGGCGGGATGGACACGTAGGGCGACGCCTTGAGTGGCTCAGCGAAGTGCGGACCCCATTCCGGTCAGGTTCCAGGTCACGCCGCGTTCCGGCCAGGTTCCAGGTCAGGTTACCGGTCAGGCGTTAGAGAGGGATCCTGTCCAGGTCGAAGACTGTGTTTCACGTGAAACGGGCCCGCCCTCTGGCAATCCGTCCAAATTCCGGCTGGCTCGCCGAGAGCGTTTGGGTGGGTCGTGACTCTTCATGAACAACCGGTGGGTCGACCGCGATGGTCGACGATCTCCAACGCACGATCAATCTCCAACACGTCAGTCGTGTTTCACGTGAAACATCGGCGTGACCAAGATTGGCTGGGTCAGGAATGGCGGGTCGACTTCACTGACCGTCCGGAGCGTCATCAAAGTACAAATTCACGGCCGCCGCCACCGAGGATCATCGAACCCCCGGACGCGCCAGACCAAGCCCCCTGTTTCACGTGAAACAGAATCATGCCGATCAATGGACTAGCGATCCGAGCCGGAGCCCCAGGGAGACAGTCTCACAAGCGCCTTGTCATATGCCATCCAAACGCCCGTCCAACGAGCCGAGCCGATCACCGACGGCCCCGTGTTGGCACTCCGACCCGCCTTCGCACGCCCGCTGGCCTCAGCACACCGATCCGCCTTGGCACTCCGACCCGCCTTGGCACGCCCGCCCGCCTTAGCACGCCCGCCCGCCTTAGCATGCCCGCCCGCCTTAGCATGCCCGCTTCCCTCAGCACACCGATCCGCCTTGGCACTCCGACCCGCCTTAGCACGCCCGCCCGCCTTGAACGTCAATAGCCTGTCAAGGCCGCTCCACCTTGGACATTTCCGCATCTGAGCATTCCCGACCACGACAGCGAAGACGCCCCCGGTCTTGTTTCCACGAGTCCAGACTGCCCTCGCTCTCTGGGGCCTTCTACCGTCCTCGTACGCTCGAGATGAGAACCACGCACAGGCGTAGGCCCCAACGATCAACCTGAGTCCCGCATGTCCCAACTACGGGGAGTCAACGACAGTCACGAGCCGGGGACCTGCCGGCCCCCGACCGCGGGCAGGGCAAGAGCGGCCACGGCCCGGGGACTTGCCGGCCGCCGACTACGCGCAGGCGAAGCGCATTCACGTCGAATGGCGAACGTTCCGTCTCAGTGTCGATACCGGCGCTAGGAACGTGGCCGCTACCCGGTCCTGGTCTGCAAAACATTGCGCCGTCTGGAGAATTCGCATCGGTCAGGTCCTCGAGGGTCGTTGTGCCGTCGACGAGTCCACCGGGACCGAGCGCGGCCGATTCGACTGAGCAGCAAAGACACCTAAGGCCAGCATTTCAATGCTTCCGCGGTGGCACATACGTGCCCGCGACGTCATACAACGCTCCAAGGCCAGTCGCACAGGATGCTTTGGCCACCTAAGGGGATAGCAAGGCCTCGTCATCTTCCGATCCACCGCGGATGCAGCCAGGAGTACGAAAAAGGCACCCTCGCGCCCTGGGCGTCGCGGCGGCGGCTCTGTGACAGATGAGCTCCCGTGTCCACCCATAGAAGAGCATTGCTAGGTGGATGAAGATCCCGAGTCAGTCGAGGCGTTAGGGGCCGGTGTGTACGGGAGGGTCGCCGGAGCAGTCGGAGCCCCGATCTTTGGAAAAGCGCTCGGTGCCGCCCCTCTGCGGGTACTAGAGGCAGAGCGCGTCTCGCCCTCACCAGTCGGACTCAATTGTTGCGGTCGGCCGAGAACCTCGCGCCGCCGGCATTGCTGGCCGTATCGCTCGTGCTCGCCGTTTCACGTGAAACGGCGAGCCGAGGCCGCCCCATGCGAACCAATTGCCGTAGGTCCGCGCCCCTTCAGGCTGACTACGTCTCCTCATCGTTTCACGTGAAACGCGCACGGTCCACGCGAAATGAGCACGTTCGCCTTGATGGCTCAATCGCACCACGCGGATCTGCTACTCACCAGGCAACGAAAAGGACCCCCTCCATTCGGAGAGGGTCCTTCACGTTCGGCTACCAAACCGAGGGCTACTCGTCACCGGGACTCAGAACCCCCATGATGCGGTTCAGATCCTCGACGCTCGCAAACTCAATGCTCACGCGCCCCTTACGAGCTCCGAGCGTGATCTTGACGTTCGTATCGAGCCGATCCGCGAGAGAGGAGGCGAGGAAGTCGAGGCGCTCGTGGCGAGCATTCGGCTTCGGGATGTTGGAGCGCCGGGGCTCACCGGGGTCCTCGTACAGTGCGACCGCTTCCTCGGTGGCCCGAACGGAAAGACCCTCGGACACGATTCGCTGGGCAACGCGCTCCATAGCCCCTGGATCCGGGAGTGAGAGAAGAGCCCGAGCATGTCCGGCAGAAAGAACGCCGGCAGCCACGCGTCGCTGAACCAGCGGAGGAAGGCGAAGCAGTCGAATAGTATTCGAGACCTGCGGACGGGATCGACCGATGCGATCCGCGAGCTCCTCGTGAGTTGTACCGAAGTCCTCGAGCAGCTGCTGATAGGCAGCCGCCTCTTCAAGCGGATTCAGTTGGCTACGGTGGAGGTTCTCAAGCAGAGCGTCGCGAAGAAGATCGTCGTCGCTCGTGTCCCTGATGATCGCAGGGACGGTCTCAAGCCCAGCCAATTGGACGGCACGCCAACGGCGCTCGCCCATGACGAGTTCGTAGCTTTCGCTACCGGCTTCGGTTGACTTCCGCACCACGATCGGCTGGAGGACGCCGATCTCCCGGACGGAGTGCACCAGCTCGGACATCTCGTCTTCGTCGAAGACCGTGCGGGGCTGCTTCCGGTTCGGGTGAATATCGTCGACTCGGATCTCGGCGAACTGTGCACCGGGAACCTCAACGAGATCGAGTTCGTCCGAACCAGACGAGGGTGCGGACGCAGCCTCAGCGACGGCCGAAGAATCGGACGCCGTCGGCCGTGCGGCTGGCGCCTTCGGCTCCTTCGCGGATGAGGCCTTTGTCGCGGGGGTCTTCGTCGCCGGAGCCTTGGAACCAGACTTGGACCCGCCGGACCTGGGTGTGCCCTTCGGTTCCTCAGCGGCGGCCGGTACCGGCGAGGTCGACTCGGCGGCCCCGGTCCCGGTCTCGGTCTCGGTCTCGGTCTCGGTGGGAGCTTCCGAAACGTCACCCCCGCTAGTCGACGCCTCGGTCGAAACCTCGGTGTCCTGCACGGCGCCGTCGGACGTGGCTCCGTCGGACACGGACGGGTGCGACGTTGGGGTCTCGGCGGACGCCGCATCGAGCGGTTCGCTCGCTCGCCGGCTTTCGGGGAAGAACAGATCGACGGGACGTGATGGCGCAACCGTCCCGCCGGCGGCCGTCCCCGAGCTGGGGATCAGCGCCCCCAAGCCACGGCCCAGACCACGGCGCTTCTCGCTCATGCGCGGACTTCCTCCTTTGAGCCCTCGGACGTGAGGGTCTGACCAGTATGCAAAACTCAGCGTTCGGCGATCTCGGCCGCCGCCTCCATGTAGGAGAGCGCCCCCGTCGACGAGGGGTCGTACGTCATGACGGTCTGCTGATAGCTAGGCGCCTCGGAAATGCGTACCGAACGCGGAACCACAGCCTCGAGCACCTGCTCGGGGAAGTGCTCGCGGACCTCAGCAGCAACCTGGGCGGCCAGATTGGTCCTGCCGTCGTACATCGTCAACAGGATAGTCGAGACTCGAAGCCCTGCATTGAGATGCGTCTGGATCATTTCAATGTTCTTGAGCAGCTGGCTGAGCCCCTCGAGCGCGTAATACTCGCACTGAATCGGGATGAGCACCTCGTCCGCAGCGCAGAACGCATTGACAGTGAGGAGACCGAGGCTCGGCGGGCAGTCGATGAAGATGTAGTCGAGCCGCTCACGCCCCTGCTCAGCCCGCTCCTTCGCGTAGATCTCGATAGCCCGGCGGAGCCTCTGCTCGCGTGCGACGAGAGACACGAGCTCAATCTCGGCACCTGCGAGATGGATCGTGGCCGGCGCGCATTCAAGACGCTCGACGTCGGGGCACAGGCTCACGACCTCACCGAGCGGAACGTCGTTGATGAGCACGTCGTAAATGCTCTCGACTTCGGCGTGATGCTCAATTCCAAGGGCCGTGGAGGCGTTGCCCTGCGGATCGATATCGATGACGAGCACGTTGAGGCCCGACGCCGCGAGGGCAGCCGCGATGTTGACCGTCGTCGTCGTCTTGCCGACGCCGCCCTTCTGGTTCGAGACGGTGAAGACGCGCGTCGCCGCCGGCTGGCGGAGCTTGCGCTCGCTCAGGCGTTCACGCCGCTTCGCCTCACTCGCGAGCTGACTGCCGATCGGGCTGTTGTCATCGACCGCGGTCGACGAGCCGGCCTTGACCTTGTCATTCGAGACTTTGGTCGGGGAATCAACCCGCACAGGTTGAGCCGACGAAGAAGGTGCCACAGTTCCCGAACGCGCCGGCCCCAGGGATACGAAAGGGGGAATCCGCTGAGCCGATGACTCGTCACTGGTCACTGTTCACTCACTCTCGGTTCGCGTCGATTTCCTCACTCTAGCCTAGCCGGTAGACGCAGACCCCCGGCCGATCACGCCGAGTCGACGGCGATCCTCACCACCGTCGTGGGCTCCTCGAGGAGCCCCTCACCGATGACCCGAACCTCGGGATTCCGGCCCCGATATTTCTTGATGGCCTTGGCCGCTTGCTCGATCTCCTCGGCCGCGCTCCGACCCTTGATCGCCACGAGGGCGCCGGATCCGCCAAGCAGCGGAAGGGTGATCGGCACGAGCTTCGAAAGGGCCGACACAGCGCGGGCCGTAACGTAGTCGGCGTTCACGAGGTCCACTGCCTGCTCAGCTCGGACCCGGAACACGCGGACGTTCGTGAGGCCCAAATCGGCCACGACTTCCTCAAGCCACACGACGCGGCGCTCGAGCGGTTCGATGAGCACCATGGTCAGATCCGGACGCGCGAGGGCGAGGCACAGGCCAGGCAGCCCAGCCCCACTCCCGACATCGGCCACGGTCGCCCCCTGGGCAAACTCGGACTCGATCACGGCGCAGTTGAGAACGTGCCTGCTCCACAGTCGCGGCACCTCACGGGGGCCAATGAGCCCTCGCTCGAGACCCGACGTCGCAAGGTGCTCAACGTAGCGACGCGCCAGATCAAGGCGATCGCCGAACAGCTTCTCCGCGGCGGCGAGCTCCGCGCCCGCCAAGTCCGGAAGACCGCCGTCGTTCGCGGGAGCCGAAGCTTCCTGGTGCTCCGCCACGTCAGTCGGAGGAAACGACGATGTGGCGCTTGGCGCCCTCGCCCTCGGACTCGCTCACGAAGCCCAGATCGGCCACGGCGTCGTGAACGATCTTGCGCTCGTACGAGCTCATCGGGGCCAAGTGCACGGGCGAAGCGCCCGACTTGACCTTCTCCACGGCGTCCTCGGCGAGCGAGTGCAGATACTTGGTGCGCTCACCGCGGTAGCCGTTGATGTCAAGGACGAGCCGCGAACGGTTCCCCGTCTGCGAGAGCACCGCAAGGCGCGTGAGCTCCTGAAGGGCCTCGAGAACCTCGCCGCCCGTTCCGACGAGCGCGTCGAGCCCCTGGGTACTCTCGTCCGCGATGACGGAAAGGTACGTACGGCCGCCACGGACCTCGATGTCGATGTCCCCGTCGATGTCCGCGATGTCGAGGAGTTCCTCGAGGTAGTCGGCCGCGATGTCGCCCTCTTCTTCGAGACGGCTCAGCGGAGCCTGCTCGTCGTCGCCCGTCGCCTCGTCAGCCGAGGCGTCCTCGCCGTTCTCCCACTCCACGCTGCCGTCGGTGCCGCTCTCAGCGGCGGTCTCGGTAGGGGTCACTTCTTCCTCCGGTTCTTGCGCTGCGGCTGCTGCCGCTGGGTCTTAGGCTCGGGCGGCGGAGGCATGTCCTCGGGCTTCACGGCCTTGCCGGTCGTGACGTCGATCGGAGGAAGGCCCTTCGCGGCGCGGCGCTCATTGAGGGCCTTCGCGGCCGGGGAGCCCGGCGACGGCATCCGCTGGATCACGTAGAACTGCTGACCCATGGTCCACAGATTGCTGATGGTCCAGTAGATGAGCACGCCGATCGGGAAGTTGATGCCACCAATACCGAACACGAGCGGAAGGATGTAGAGCAGGATCTTCTGCTGGCGCATGAACGGGCTCTGCATCGCGGCCTCGGACATGTTCTTCGCCATGATCTGCTTCTGGGTGATGAACTGCGAGGCAGTCATCGCGACGATCATGAGGATCGAGAGGATCGCGACGACCACCGCGTCCCCGCCACCGCCATGCAGCAGCGACGCCGAGAGCGGCGCGCCGAAGATGCTCGAGTTGTGGAACTGGTCGACCTGATCGTGCGTCATGGCGCCGATGCCGGTGTTGTTCGCCTGAGCGTTGCTGATGCCGGAAAGGACGCGGAAGAGCCCGAAGAAGAACGGCATCTGGATGAGCATCGGCAGACACGCCGAGAACGGGTTCGTGCCGTGGTGCTTGTACAGCGCCATCTGCTCCTGCGCCATGGCCTGGCGGGAGAGCTGATCCGTCTTGCCCTTGTACTTGGCCTGGAGCTTCTGAAGGTCCGGCTGCAGCAGCTGCATGCCGCGCTGCGCCTTGATCTGCCGCACGAAGACGGGAATGAGGGCGCCTCGGATCACGAGCACGAGGCCGATGATCGAGAACGTCCAGGTCCAACCGCTCGCCGCCGGGAGGCCGATGAACGAAAGCGCCTCGTGGAAGGCCACCATGACGAAGGAGACCAGCCACTCAAAGGGCAGGAGTATTGTCCCAAGAGGGTCCATGTTGTTTCCTTATTCCTCGTCTCTCAAGCTGGCAGGGCCGCCGGAGGCGGGTTCGTCCTTCCAGTAGCGGTCGGGGTGGTTGAGCACCACGATCCGCGGCATGCGGTCGGCAGGCCAATGCCGGTGCCCGTCAGGCACCGGATCCAGACCGCCCGAATTCCAGGGGTGGCAGCGCGCGAGCCGACGAACCGCCAAGTACGATCCTCGCACAGCCCCGTGAACTGTGACGGCTTCGAGTGCATACGCCGAGCAGGATGGGAAGAACCGGCAGACCTGCCCGTACAGGGGCGAGATGAGCAGCCGGTAGGCCTTGAGCAGCACGATGAGCACGTTGCGTGGAAGGTTCCACACGAAACGTCCGACGGCGGCCGCCACCTGAGCAGGCGCGTGTCCCCGCGGAGCTTCACTCACCGCTGCCATCGAGGTCCTCCCGTGTGCCGCCGCCGGGTTGCGTCCCGCCGTCGACCGTTGTCCTGCCTCCAGTCGCCGGGCTCAGCCGGCGCAGGGCGCCGCGAAGCGCTGAGGCGTAGTCGCCGCGGAGGGAGGTCCAGTCGGCAGACGCCGCAGCGGGCAGAGCGCGCACCACAACGTCGATGCCCGTCGGCTGGTCCCGCAGCGTTTCCGCACTGGCTTCCCTCAGCCTCCTCTTAACGAGGTTGCGCGTGACAGCGTTCCCCACCGCCTTGGAGACGATGAAGCCAAACCGGGAAGGGGCTTCGCTTTCCGAAAGGACCGCATACAGCACGACGTTCCGGCGCCCTTGGCGGACGCCGGAACGTACGGTATGCGAGAAATCGGCACCAGTGCGCAGCCGATTACGGGCGGGAAGCATCCCCTGCCCCTAACGCAGCGTCACTGAGGGAGCCGGGCGCGGCCCAGCCTCAGGCCGAAAGCTCCGTGCGGCCCTTCGAGCGACGGGCGGCCAGGATGGCGCGGCCGGCGCGGGTGCGCATACGAAGACGGAAGCCGTGCTTCTTGGCACGACGGCGGTTGTTGGGCTGAAAAGTCCGCTTGCTCACGGTGTCACTCCAGTGGATCCGGGGCGTCTGCCCAGGCTGACTCTGGCGGACGCGGTATATGCGGTGCCTGCCGCCCGGCCGCGCCTCATGCCGGTTGCCCCGCTCAGCCTCGCGGCTGAATCGATGACATCCGAGGGCATGCGACAGGACAGTGTGCAGACAAAGGACTTAACGACGTTAGGGCACAAGGGCAAACCGCGTCAAACTCGCGCGTCGATCAAGGGGACGCCAGAAGCACTGGGAGCACGCTCCCGGTTGATTGTCCCCAACTGTGTCCAAGTCCACCCCCAGCCTGTGGACAGCGAGCTGCCGCGGATGCCTCGGTGAACTCCACCAGTGTAATTCACCGAGGGCTGGTGCCCTGCTGTCTTCTGGTTTTTCCGTCGTCTAGGCTTGCTCAGTGCACCTTGCTCGCGCGTGTGGATAGACGTGTGGAAAACCGCAGGTGCCAGAACACCGGCACGAAGCGGCAAGAAGGGCATATGGGGACAGACGAGGCGAACGAAGCCAACACTGTTGGCAGTTCGTGGCGGCGCGTGGTGCGCCTGCTTGAGGAGGACGACCGCGTTTCCCCTCGGCAGCGCGGATTCGTAGTGCTCGCGCAGGCGCAAGGACTCATCGGATCGACGCTCCTGGTCGCGGTCCCCAACGAGCTCACGCGTGAGGTCCTCCAGACCCAGCTCAAGGAGCCGCTCGACGCGGCGCTCCGCGGCGTGTTCTCCGAGGACATCCGCTGCGCGATCGACGTCGACACCGAGCTCGTGCCCATCCGCGAGGAGATCTTCGAGCCGCTCAAGCGCCCGGAGCCTGTCCCGGATCTCCGGCCGGCCCCGACCCCGCCGAGCACGTCGCAGGAGTTCGGTCGGCTCAACCCCAAGTACACGTTCGACACGTTCGTGATCGGTGCCTCGAACCGCTTCGCCCACGCGGCGGCCGTCGCGGTGGCCGAGGCACCAGCGAAGGCCTACAACCCGCTCTTCATCTACGGGGACTCGGGCCTCGGGAAGACCCACCTCCTGCACGCGATCGGCCACTACGCGCGCCGGCTCTACACGGGCATTCGCGTCCGCTACGTGAACTCCGAAGAGTTCACGAACGACTTCATCAACTCGATCCGCGACGATGAGGGCACGAGCTTCAAGACCACGTACCGGAACGTGGACCTCCTCCTCATCGACGACATCCAGTTCCTCGCGGGCCGCACGGGGACGATGGAGGAGTTCTTCCACACGTTCAACGCCCTCCACAACAGCAACAAGCAGGTGGTCATCACCTCGGACCAGCCGCCGAAGGCGCTTCATGGCTTCGAGGACCGCATGAAGTCGCGCTTCGAGTGGGGTCTGCTCACGGACATCCAGCCGCCGGACCTCGAGACGCGGATCGCGATTCTGCGCAAGAAGGCCAACAGCGAGGGCCTCTACGCGCCGGACGACGTGCTTGAGTACATCGCATCGCGGATCGCCTCGAACATTCGCGAGCTCGAGGGCGCGCTCATCCGCGTCACGGCGTTCGCGAGCCTCAACAAGCAGCCGGTCGATGTGGCCCTGGCCGAGATGGTGCTCAAGGACCTCATCACGGATGATTCGGCGCTCGAAATCACGTCGGACCAGATCCTCCAGGAGACGGCCGCCTACTTCAAGCTCACGGTCGAGGAACTCAACAGCAAGTCCCGCACGCGCACGCTCGTCACCGCGCGGCAGATCGCGATGTACCTGTGCCGCGAACTCACGGACATGTCGCTGCCCAAGATCGGCCAGGTCCTCGGCGGCCGCGACCACACGACCGTGATCCACGCCGATCGCAAGATCCGCGAGCTCATGGCCGAGCGCCGCGTGATCTTCAACCAGGTCACCGAGCTCACGAACAAGATCAAGCAGGCCCAGCGGGGCGTCTGAGCAGCCCCGCGCGGGGCGCGGACGACAGCAGTGCTGTGACCCGCCGTCGTTCTTGTCATTCCTTATTAACAGGGGCCTGTGGACAACCCTGTGGGAAGTTAAGTGCACATCCACGCCGGATGGGCTTAAACCCCTCGCCGTTCTGTGGAGAGTCCGAATGACAAGAATCCGCCGGTCCACAGCGACGGCCCCGCTCGTCCGCAACGAGTCAACACCTCGTGAACACCCCGACCCCGCATCGGATCAGGCCAAAACACGGTTTTCCACAGTTTCCACAGCAGTTGTTAACACCACCAATCACAAAATTCTTCAGATCCGTTAGACAACAGGAACCTTCCTCCCCGTACGGGCCCCACTCGATCCCCTTCCGAGCGACCCCCACGTTGAACGTGCCACCGCTCTTGCGGCTAAGCTGTCCACAGTGCGCGCTGGGACGCACGAATCGTTGAAAGGCGGGAACCCTTCCGTGAAGTTCCGAGTCGAGCGGGATGTCCTCACCGAAGCAGTGAGCTGGGCAGCGCGTTCCCTTTCGCCACGGCCACCGGTCCCCGTCCTCTCCGGACTCCTGCTCCGCGCGCACGACGGCGTGGTGAGCCTGAGCAGCTTCGACTACGAGACCTCGGCTCGCCTTGAGATCCCCGCGGAGATCAGCGCCGAAGGCACGATTCTCGTCTCGGGCCGACTCCTCGCGGACATCTGCCGCAGCCTCCCGGCCGCACCCGTCGACGTCGAAACGGACGGATCGAAGGTCACGCTCACGTGCCGTCGGAGCTCGTTCCACCTGGCGACCATGCCGGAGGCGGAATACCCGCCCCTGCCAGAGCTTCCGAACATCACCGGCGCCGTGTCCGGCGACGCGTTCGCCAAGGGCGTCTCCCAGGTGATCATCGCCGCGAGCAAGGACGACACGCTCCCGATCCTCACCGGCGTGCGGATGGAGTTCGAAAACGGCCTCATCACGCTCCTCGCCACCGACCGCTACCGCTTGGCGCTGCGCGAAATCGTCTGGAAGCCGGGCTCGCCGAGCGTCTCGACGAGCGCCCTCGTCAAGGCCAAGACCCTCAACGAGGTCGCAAAGACCCTCGGCGGCTCGGGCGAGCTCAACATCGCCCTGGCCGAGGACGATTCGCGCCTCATCGGCTTCGAGAGCGGCGGCCGCACCACGACCTCGCTGCTCGTCGACGGCGACTATCCCAAGATCCGTTCGCTGTTCCCAGACAGCACGCCGATCCACGCGATCGTCGCGACACAGGATCTCGTCGAGGCCGTGCGCCGCGTCTCCCTCGTCGCCGAGCGCAACACGCCCGTGCGCCTCGCGTTCTCAGAGGGCCTCGTGGTCCTGGATGCTGGCACAGGCGAAGACGCCCAGGCCTCGGAAGAGCTCGAGGCGCAGCTCACGGGCGAAGACATCACCGTCGCGTTCAACCCGCACTACCTCGTGGAAGGCCTCGGCGTGATCGAGACCCCGTTCGTGCGCTTCTCGTTCACGAGCGCGCCGAAGCCCGCCATGATCACGGCCCAGAAGGAGCAAGAGGGCGACGACGAATCCGATTACCGGTATCTCGTCATGCCCGTTCGTCTCCCGAACTGACGCGACGAGCCGGAGACACCCCGAGCCGGTCTGCCTTCTCACCCGCCTCCGCCCTCCCCAGCCCTCAGCCCCGAACGACGTCGAAAGGACACCCATGCATTTCGGATTGATCGGCCTCGGCAAGATGGGCTTCAACATGCGAGAGCGAGCGCGCAAGGCTGGCCTCGAGGTCACGGGCTACGACCGGAATCCGGACGTCGCCGACGTCGCGTCGATCGACGAGCTCATTGCCGCCCTCCCCTCGCCGCGCGTCGTGTGGGTCATGGTCCCGGCCGGCGAGATCACCGACAAGGTGGTCCAGGAGCTGAGCGACAAGCTGTCCGAGGGCGATCTCGTGATCGATGGTGGGAACTCACGCTTCACCGAGGACCAGCGCCACGCCGCGCACCTCGCGGCGAAGGGCATTCGCTTCGTGGACTGCGGCGTTTCCGGCGGCGTGTGGGGTCTTGAGAACGGCTACGGCCTCATGGCCGGCGGCGAGGCCGACGACGTTGAGCTCGCCATGCCGATCTTCGACGCCCTGCGGCCCGAGGGCGAACGCGCCGACAGCTTCGTCCACGTGGGCGGCATCGGCGCGGGCCACTACGCCAAGATGGTCCACAACGGCATCGAGTACGGCCTCATGCAGTCGTACGCCGAGGGCTACCAGCTCCTCGCCGCGAAGGACATCATCAACGACCTCCCGGGCACGTTCCGCGCCTGGCAGAAGGGCACGGTCGTGCGCTCGTGGCTCCTGGACCTCCTGGTCAAGGCGCTCAACGAGGATCCTGGTCTCGAGAACATCGGCGACTACGTCGAGGACTCGGGCGAGGGCCGCTGGACCGTCGAGGAAGCCATCGCGAATGCGGTGCCCGCCCCGGCCATCACGGCGGCGCTCTTCGCGCGCTTCGAGTCGCGCGAGGACAGCTCCCCCGCCATGAAGATGGTTTCCGCGCTGCGTCACCAGTTCGGCGGGCACGCCACTCGCCCCGCGAAGTAGCGCAAGGCAACGGGGTCCCTCCCGGTGTACGTCGAACGGCTCTCACTCACCGACTTCCGGAGCTACGCGCAGCTCGACCTCGAGCTTGAGCCCGGTCCGGTGGTCCTCGTGGGGCCGAACGGCGTGGGCAAGACGAACGTGGTCGAGGCGCTCGGACTCATGTCCACGCTCTCATCGCACCGCGTCTCCTCCGATGCGCCGCTCGTGCGGTTCGGGGCCGAGCAGGCGTTCGTGCGGGCGGGATTCGTGCGAGGGGCTCAGCGATCGCAGCTCGAGCTCGAAATTAATCCGGGCCGCGCCAACCGCTCGCGGATCAATCGTGGCGCCCCGCGCCGCGCCCGGGAGCTGCTCGGCATCGCCCGAACCGTCCTATTTGCCCCAGAGGACCTCGCGCTCGTCAAGGGCGATCCGTCCGCCCGCCGCCGCTTCCTTGACGAGCTCCTCACCGTCCTGATTCCCCGGCACGCGGGGACGCGGGCCGATTATGAGCGGGTCCTCAAGCAGCGCAACGCGCTCCTCAAGTCGGCCCGCACGTCGCGCTCGCGCGGCAATCGCGCACCCGACGCCCACGGCGCGACCGTCGAATCCACGCTCGACGTATGGGATCAGCACCTCGCGACCGTCGGCGCGCAGCTTCTCGCGGCCCGGCTCGAGCTCGTCGAGCGGCTCCGCCCGCACGTCGCGACGGCGTATGCGCAGCTCACCGACGGTTCGAAGGCGGCGCGGCTCGCG
>NZ_JBKZWT010000520.1:0-1525 GCF_047759905.1 Sinomonas sp. G460-2
CCCCCGGCCATGATGCCCCCCACCATCAATCGAAAACTCTTACCCAATGATAGCACACAGATGGTATTGATTCGAATTTCTCTTCGATCAGGGTTGGGTGCCGCGATCTCTCGGGCGCCGCAATCTCGGGCCCGCAAATCTCGGGCGCCGCGATCTTGGGCGCCCCGGAGCTTCACGCCGCGCCCGCCCCATATCCGAAGCCGCAGGCTCAACGCGTCGCATCGCCGGCGTCGGTCGCCAAGCTCGGACTGCCCCGCTATGTCAGTGGTGCAGATGCTCCTGGTCGCGATGCGTCACCGTCTCGAGCTGGAAGGTCGAGTGCTCCACGGGGACGTCGAAATGCTCAGCGACGCACTCCTGAAGCTCCACGAGGATCCTCTGGGCGTGCCCGTCGGTGAGGCACTCGTCCCGGAGCGTCACGTGCCCCGTGATCACGGGCGTCCCGGTGCCGATGAGGGTCGCGTGGAGGTCGTGGACGTCGAGGACGTGCGGCAGCGCGAGGATGTGGTCCCGGACGCTGCGCAGGTCGAGGCCCTTCGGCGTCGCTGCGAGGAGCACGTCCGTGGTCTCCCGGAGCAGCCGCAGCGTGCGCGGGATGATGAGGGCGCCGATGAGGAGGGAAACGATCGCGTCTGCGCGCGTCCACCCGGTGAGGGCGATGACGACGGCGGCGATGATGACGGCGGCCGAGCCCAGGGCGTCGTTGAGGACCTCGAGGAACGCGGCCCTCAGATTGAGGCTCGCGTGCCGCCCTGAGGCGAGCACAAGCAGGGCGATCGCGTTGCCCGCGAGTCCGATAATGCCGAACCACAGCATCGCGGACGAGCCGATCGCGGGCGGTTCGAAGAGCCTGCGGATGGCCTCGTACAGGACGAACACGCCCACCACGAGAAGCAGCCCCGCCTGCAACGCGGCGGCGAGGACCTCGGCGCGCTTGTAGCCCCACGTGCGTTCCGGGGTCGGCGGCCGGAGGGCCAGCGATGCCGCGATGAGCGCGATGACCAGGCCCGACGCGTCGGTGAACATGTGGCCGGCGTCCGCGAGGAGCGCGAGCGATCCCGAAAGCGCCGTGCCCACGACCTCCGCGATCAGAATCAGAACCGTCACGCACAGCGCGAGGACGAGCCGCTTGCGGTCCCCCGTCGCGTCGACGGCGTGCGAGTGATCGTGCCCGCTCATTGGGGGCCGCTCGCCGCGAAGATCTCCACAGTTCAACGGTACAGGCGGCGGAATACCGTGGCGAACGCCCCCAAGTTCCACGGATTGGGCCAGCTAGTGCCCGCCCTCAGCGGCGAGTCCCAAGCGGGCGTCGGCGATCGCCGTCGTCAGCTGTTGCACCATGCCCGCGACGAGCGCGAGCTGCTCCGGGGTGTAGTCGGCGAGGACGGGGAGCAGGTGCTCCACCATGGGGTCGAACATCTCGCGGCCCGTCGCGCGCGCGCTTGGTGTCGAGGCGAGGAGGACCTGGCGCCGATCCTCGGCGCTGTGCTGGCGCTTGAGGTGGCCCGAGGCCTCGAGGCGGTCT
>NZ_JBKZWT010000521.1:0-1511 GCF_047759905.1 Sinomonas sp. G460-2
CCAAATCCCACATTCTGCCTCAAGCACCGTCACAGCAGAACGACAGGACGGGCCACGAGAGTTGTTCGCATGACGACAGCTCTCCGCTCCACCGATGGGCCCTCGACGCCGCCGCATCCGGGGCCCGGCGCCGCGCTAGCCCGTGACCTCCGCAAGCGCGGGCGCCGTCGTCTGCTCCGCGAGGACACGCTCACGGTGCTCGCATGGGCATCGGGGGCGGCCGCCGTCGCCCTCTATCTCGCCGACGGTGGCGCGGGCCAGTTCAACAGCCCCAGCCCCGCGCTCACGGGCATCGGCGTCATCGCGGGCCTCATCGGCACTGACCTCGTGCTCGTCATGCTGCTGCTCGCGGCGCGCATCCCGCTCATCGACAACGCGATCGGCCACGACCGGGCGATGGCGGTGCACGGGAAGCTCGGCAAGCCCGCGCTGTATCTCATCCTCGCGCACACGGTCTTCCTCCTGCTGGGCTACGGCATGGCGGACGGGCTCAACCCGATCGCCGAGGGCGTCTCGATGTGGGTCAACCTCCCGGACATGTGGCTCGCGTTCATCTCGATCGTGCTGTTCATCGCCGTGGTCGTGACCTCCCTCGTGGCCGTGCGGCGGCGCTTCCCGTACGAGTTCTGGTACGTCGTGCACCTGCTCACGTACGCGGCCGTGCTCACGGCGCTCCCGCACCAGTTCAGCGTGGGCGGCCTCTTCGCCGACGGGCAGTGGCAGCGCTGGTACTGGATCGCGTTCTACGTCCTGGTCCTCGCAGCCCTGCTCCGCTTCCGCATCTGGGCCCCGCTCGCACTCACCCTCCGCCACCAGCTCACCGTCCAGCGCGTGGTCCCGGCGGGCGACGGCGCCGTGAACGTCGAGCTCACGGGCCTGCGGCTTGAGGAGTTGGCCGGCTCGGGCGGGCGGTTCTTCATCTGGCGCTTCCTGGCGCCGGGCCTGTGGTGGCACCACCACCCCTTCAGCCTGTCCGCGGACCCCGCAGCGGGGCGCCTGCGGATCACCGTGCGCAACCTCGGGAGGGGCAGTGCCTCGCTCATGGCCGTCAAGCCCGGCACGAAGGTCTCGATCTCGGGACCCTACGGCCTCTTCGGCCACGCCGCCCGCACGCGGGCCGGCCTCGTGCTCGTAGGGTCCGGCATCGGCATCACTCCGCTCCGGGCCATCCTCGAACGGGCCGAGTTCGAGCCCCGACAGGCCACCGTGATTCTCCGGGCCTCGACGCCCGAGACCCTGTATCTCCGCGACGAAATCGCCGAGCTGTGCCAGCAGAGAGGAGCAACCATGTTCGAGCTCGTAGGCCACCGCGCCCGCAGCGGCAACACGTGGCTCCCCCGCCACCAGACCGGGCTGCGGCTCGCCGACTACGTGGCCAACCTCTCCGGCTCCGACGTCTACGTATGCGGCCCGAACAAGTGGGCCGAATCCGTCATGGCCGACGCCAAGGCCACGGGGCTCGCCGACGCGCAGCTCCATCGCGAAAGGTTCGACTGGTGAGGGCCCGGGCA
>NZ_JBKZWT010000522.1:0-1505 GCF_047759905.1 Sinomonas sp. G460-2
CTGCTTCGTCACAGCGGCCTCTCGCTCGATCCACGCACCCGAACCGTGACGCTCGGCCGAGGTGAGCTCGAGCTCACGCGGAGCGAGTTCGACCTGCTCCACGCGCTCCTGCGCGCCGGCGGCGGAGTCCTGACGCGCGCGGAGCTCGTGCGGGTGGCGCGGGGGGAGCGGTATCGCGACGATTCGTACGTGAGCGAGGCGGACGAGCGGGCCATCGAGGTTCACCTGGGCAACCTCCGGCGCAAGCTCGGCGACGACCCGCGGCAGCCCCGGTGGCTCGTGACCGTGCGGGGCGTCGGGTACCGGCTGGCCCCGCCAGCTTCGTGACGCTGGCTTCGTGACGCTGGCCCCGCCGGTTTCGTGACGTCGGTTTCGTGACGTCGGCCTCGTAACGCGGGTTTGGTGACACTCACTTCGACGTTGGCCTCGTGGGCTAGCACGGTGAGCCGACGCCCGGGTGGAGTTGCCTAGGCCGTGAACTGCCCTGGGCCGGCCGCGCTCTCGCGGAGCTCGGCCGCGGTGAGGTCGCCGCAGCGGGCGACCGAGGCCAGCAGCTGTGCCGCCCCTGCGCCGTCGTTCGCGCGAAGGGCGCCCTCGAGGCGCAAGGCGAGTCCCGCGAGCCGCGTGGCGCCCACCATGACGGACGAGGTGCGGAGGCTCAGAGCTGCCTCGAGCGCGGCGTCGAGGTCGCCGCATCCGAGCGCGAGATCGATGGCTGCGCGCCGGCGCGGCCACATCGCCGCGAAGTCTCGGGCGAAAGCCGCCGCCGAGGCGGGGCCGACGTCCTCGGCCAGCAGGCCGAGCGCGGCGGGATCGACGAGCGGCACGGTATGGTCCGGGCACTCCGCCGTGGATCCGCCTGCCATGACCGTCTCCTTGAGATTCATATGAGCACTACCGTCCCGACAGAGTAGCAATGGTATTAATGACCGCCGGCCCGAGGATTGCAATGAACAGGACCGGGAAGATGAAGAAGAGCAGCGGGAACAGCACCTTGACCGGGAGCTTCATGGCCTGCTGTTCCGCGCGCTGGCGGCGGCGAACTCGCATCGCCTTCGCCTGGACCCGGAGCACGCGCGCGATCGCGATGCCGTAGGCATCTGCCTGCACGATCGCCTGGACGAAGCTGCGCACCTCGGACGCCGTGGTGCGCTCGGCAAGCCCCAAGTAGGCCTCCCGGCGCGAGCGGCCAACCTGCATGTCCTGGAGCGTGCGCACGAGCTCCTCGGCTAGGGGGCCCCGTCCCGTCGAGCTGGCACGGGCCAGGGCGGCCTCGAACCCGAGCCCGGCCTCGACCGAGATGAGCAGTTGATCGAGCGTGTTCGGGAGGTCGGTCTGGATGGTCTTCTGCCTCTCCATGCCGCGGCTCAACAGCATGAGGTCCGGCAGCATGTAGCCGAGGACGATCACGAACAGGGCGACGAGGCGGATGAGGGCCTCGGAGCTCGTGGAGAGGATAAGCCCGCCGATCGCGGCGCCGATCGCCCCGAGGGCGGGCTTCGCGG
>NZ_JBKZWT010000523.1:0-1488 GCF_047759905.1 Sinomonas sp. G460-2
ACGGGACACTTCGTTACTGACCGTTCGATCTGCCGTTGTGGCGAGCCTGTCACCGGTCAGGCGGGTCGGTTCTCCAGCACTTCCTTGAGCCGCCGGTGGACTTCGGCGCCCTGCTTTGGCACCTGCCGCGCAATAATCGGTTCGAACAGGCGGGTGAAGCCCGAGAGCCGCATTTCGAGGACTTCCCTGAACCGTGACGCGCCCTCGCCGGCGGGCTCGAAAGTCATGGTGGAGCGAACCGCAAACCCGTTTGATCCGCTCTCCATGACGAACCGGCGGTCGGGCTCGAAGTCGACCATCCGGATCGGCGCGTCGAACCGGCGGCGGCCCTGGACGCGGCGGTGAGTCCACATCGTGCCCGAGCCGACCGGGCCGGGTGATGTCTGCTCAGCTGACTCAACATAGCGATCGTACTGAGGGAGCGTGGTGAAGTCGGCGACGTAGGCAAATACCTCGTGGAGGGGCCGTTGGACCGTCGCCGAGCCCTCGAACCGAATCATGGGGCCCATTGTATGCGGTGGAAAACGCCTGGCCTCTGTCGTTCTACAGGCACCCAGTGAGTGTGAGGGGCCTGAGGTTGCTGCGGCCGCGGCGTTCGCAGGTGCTGGTGGTGTAGAGCGGCTGGCATGCCAAGGACACCGCGCACCCAGCGCTCACCAAACTAGCGCCTCCAAGCCCAGTCGTAGACCGAGCCGCCGATGGCGAGCAGCACGCCCCGGTTGGACAGCTCGGCGAGGATGGTGTGCGCGTCGCCCACGTCGCGGGCGAACCGGTCGAACTTGGTCACGGTGAACACGCTGCCCTCCCATACCGCGGCAAGGGCCTGGTCGAGCCCGGCCCGGTGGGTGCGCTTCGTGCCGGGGAAGCCGCCGTCGATCTCCAAGGTGACCGGTGACGGATCCCCCACCGGACGCCAAGGGCGAGATCAGACCAAATCCGGGATCACCTCGAGGACCCGGCCCTCCCCGACGATCCGACCGGCGTACCAGATCCGAAAATCAGCACCCTGAACGGCGAATACTTGTCCTTCGGGGGCCCAGAAAGACAACTTTGCAATCGTCTGGGAGCCGGGTTCGAGGTCACGTCCGGTGTCAATCAACATGCCTATCTGAAGGTCGTCCACCAGACCCGTTGAGGAGGGAGGAAACACTGCAATTAACGACCTAGTTGGGCCAGGCATCGACTCGCGAAGCCCTCCCGAGTCAGCTGGCCAAAGGCTCAGATGCGCTTGAACACTATGTCCGAACATCAAGGCACGGGCCGAAACTTCTGTCGTGCGCCCTGGATGGCTGCTTCTTGCCCCATGGCGGGAAGTCTAGACCGGCCGCCCCGTGTTTTAGTTGGGTCTCTCGAGAAAGACCGCCCGGTCAGGGATCCTTCACCGGACGCTTTCCCCTGATCCCGGCGCGCGAGACACACGGGAAGTTTCTGACAACGAGTCTGGATTGAAATCTGTCCTCCCAGCCCCCGTTGGACCTAGCCTTCCTT
>NZ_JBKZWT010000524.1:0-1486 GCF_047759905.1 Sinomonas sp. G460-2
GCGTAACGGTCTCGCCGGCGGCGGGGGCGTTGGCCTGGCCGGGGACGTCCCAGTTCTGCGTGGCCGGCGTCTGCCCGTTGGTGGGCGAGTAGTCCGTGAGCGTGAGCGTTCCGACCGCGTCCGTCTGCTTGATCGGAATGAACTGCCACAGCATCGGGTCCTTGTAGACCTTGTTCAGATGGGTCTCGAAGTGCAGGTGGGGCCCGGTCGCTGAGCCGGTCTGGCCGACGAGGCCTACCACCTGGCTCACGGAGACGGAATCCCCCGTCTTCACGGCGATGGCCTGCATGTGGTTGTACGTCGTGACGAGGCCGTTGCCGTGGTCGATCTCGACCCGGTTCCCGCCGCCCCACGGATGCCAACCCGCGGCCCGGACCACGCCGGCGTCGGCCGAGTAGACGCGCGTGCCAGCCGCGCCTGCGAAGTCCTGGCCCCAGTGGAACTCGCCCGGCTGGCCTGTCAGGGGGTTGATCCGGTAGCCGAACGCGGAGGTCGGGACGAGCGTCTCGAGCGGAGCGTATAGCTTGCCCTCAGTGGGCCGCGGGAGATCCGACGACGCGACCACGACCGCCCCTGAGTGGTTGCCCGCGGGGATCGAGCTCACGTCCGCACGTTCGAAGGAGAGGACCGCGTTGGGGTCCGCGCGAACGGTGTCCGCGGAGGGCGGGTCGGCAAAGGCCGGAGCGGCAGCGACCGCGAACACGGCCGTACCGAATCCTGCCGCCATCCCTATGATGAGCCGGCGCCGGTCAAGCCAGTCTTCGGAATTTTTCGAACGCTCCACGTCCGGTCCCCAATCAATTCGTGTGCGGTTTTTCTCGCCCGCAGGCTACCATTCTTCGCCGCCACGGATCCGCGCCGCTAGGCCGAACGTCCTAGGTATCGCAGGTTCGCAGGAACCTCACAGGTGATCGCCGAAAGGTTCGCCCGGAAATCACGTTCGCGAAGACAGCAATTCACTTTTCGTGGCTATTTGAGCTCTGGCGAGTTACCTTCTCGCAAGCCCGAGTCACCTTCTCGCGGACCCAAGTCACCTTCGGGCACAGCAGTCACCTTGAGGCTGACTTGTCGGCGAGAGGGTGACTGCCGTCCGCGAGAAGGGAACTGCGCTCGACGGGAGGGTGACTGCCGTCCGCGAGGAGGGAACTGCGCTCGCGAGAAGGCCGCCGAAAAAACAGAACACCCCCGGTCCGAAGACCGGGGGTGTCGTCGATGTCCCGAGACATCTGTAGCCGATGTCCCGAGACATCTGTAGCCGATGTCCCGAGACACCACAAACGCGGAGGATGGGGGATTTGAACCCCCGAGGGCGTTAACCCAACACGCGTTCCAGGCGTGCGCCATAGGCCGCTAGGCGAATCCTCCATTGCCCGCTTCACGCCAGCCCAGAAGGGCCAGGCTCGTGCAGAGCAGACTCTAGGATACCCGAGGTTCGGGCGTGCACCGAATCGCGAGCGGCGCCCCGGGGGCGAGCCCTGTGCACCGA
>NZ_JBKZWT010000525.1:0-1480 GCF_047759905.1 Sinomonas sp. G460-2
GGCATGGCGACCACGGCGCCTCGTCGATCCAGGGCGACCACCCAGACGGCGGCTCGCCATGGTACGCCGGGGTCGATGAGGAGGAGGAGATCGCGCCCGAGCAGCGCCGCAAGAAGCGCAGCGCGCTCACGTGGCCGCTCGTTGCCCTCGTGCTGCTCCTGCTCTTCGTGCTGCTCGGCATCTGGCTCAGCAACTCGGGCCTCTTCTCGCCCGCCCCCGCGCAGACGGCCACGACGTCGTCGACCCCGACACCGTCCGCGACGACCCCGAGCGCGTCCCCGACGCCCACGGCCTCGACGCCCGCCGCCCCGACCTCCGTGAACGTCGTCGCGTCGAACTACATAGGCCGGAACTACACCGAGGTCCAGCAGGAGCTCGAGAACCTCGGGCTCCAGGTTCAGCTCAACCCGGTCCAGCAGTCGCAGGGCATCATGGGCGCCGTGCTCTCGCTGTCGCCGACCGGAAGGCTCCCCGTGGGGACGGCGGTCACGGTCACGTACGCGATCGTCAACGCGCCGACGGCCACGCCGACGCCGACCCAAGCCACGACACCCTCAAGAGGGCCAACCTCCACGCCAACTGCCACCAAGTAGGGCGACACTAGTTGGACGAGCCCTGGAAGTGAGGACATGACGCACACCACCCACACGCAGCTGCAACGAGAGGACGAGCCGATGCCACAGCCCGTCGTCCTCTCGGGGCGCTACGTGCTGGGCCGCCTCCTGGGGCGGGGCGGTATGGCGGACGTCTTCGAGGCCCAGGACACGCGCCTGGGCCGCACGGTGGCGGTCAAGATGCTGCGGCCGGACATGGCCCGCGACCGTCAGTTGCGCGTGCGGTTCGAGCGCGAGGGGCAGGCCGTCGCCGCGCTCAACCATCCGAACATCGTGGCGGTGTACGACACCGGCGAGCGGGGACCCGACCCGCTGAACCCGGCATCCGTCGAGGTGCCGTTCATGGTCATGGAGCTCGTGGAGGGCAAGACCCTCCGCGAGTTCGTGCATGAGGGCTCCGTCACGCAGGAGAAGGCGCTCGAGTACGTCCAAGGCGTCCTCTCGGCACTCGAATACAGCCATCGCGCGGGGATCGTGCACCGCGACATCAAGCCCGCGAACGTCATGGTGGTCAACGAGACCGGGACCGTGAAGGTCATGGACTTCGGGATCGCGCGGGCCGCCGCCGAGTCCGGGGCCACTATGACCCAGACGCAGGCCGTGGTCGGGACCGCGCAGTACCTCTCGCCGGAGCAGGCCCAAGGCCTCACCGTGGATTCGCGCAGCGACCTCTATTCGACCGGCTGCCTCCTCTACGAGCTCCTCACGGGCCGCCCGCCGTTCTTGGGCGAATCGCCGGTCTCCGTGGCGTACCAGCACGTGCAGGTCGAGGCCCCCAAGGCCCGCGAGTTCAACCCCGACGTCACGGACGCCGTGCAGAGCGTCCTCGACCGTTCGCTCCAGAAGGACCCGGACCACCGCTTCCA
>NZ_JBKZWT010000526.1:0-1475 GCF_047759905.1 Sinomonas sp. G460-2
TCGACGCGGTCGAGGCGCTTCGCGACGCTGACGTGGTCCTGTTCGACCGCCTCGCGCCGTGGCGCGAGCTCGAGAGGCTCACGACGGCGCAGCTCGTGGACGTCGGCAAGCTCCCGGGGCACCACAAGGTCCCCCAGGGCGAGATCAACCGGCTTATCGTTGAGCAGGCCCAGGCGGGCCTCAACGTGGTGCGGCTCAAGGGCGGCGACCCGTTCGTGTTCGGCCGGGGCGGCGAGGAGGCCGTTGCCTGCGCGGAGGCCGGAGTTCCCGTCCGCGTCGTGTCGGGGATCTCGAGTTCGATCGCCGTGCCCGCGGCCGCGGGGATCCCCGTGACACACCGGGAAGTGAGCCACTGCTTCACCGTGATCTCCGGCCACGCGCCGCTCACGACTGCCGAGCATGAGCACCTCGCTGGGCTCGGCGGCACTGGTGCAACCCTGGTTGTCCTCATGGGCGTCGCGAACCTCCCCCATCTGGCCTCGGGTCTGCGGCGGGCGGGGATGCCCCTCGATACCCCGCTCGCCGTCGTCGAACGCGGGCACCAGGCGGGCCAGCGCACCACGGTGACCGAGCTGGGGCGGGCCGAGGCGGACACCTCGGCGTGCGGCAACCCGGCCGTGATTGTGATTGGCGATGTGGTGCGGCTCGCCGGAATCGGGGACCGCGCAGCGGAGGGGCGGGAGCTCCACGATCTCGCGGCCTCGCTGCTCACGTCGTGACGGGCAGCGGGCACAAGGACCACGGGAAGGACGTTGAGATGAACGGAGCGGCAACGATGGGAGCCGCAACGGCGAAGGGAGCGGTGGCGGAGCTCGAGACGGCCCTCAAGGGCTTCCGGGTCGGCGTCACCTCGCACCGACGCGCGGAGGACCTCATCGAGGCCCTCGAGCGGCGCGGGGCCGAGGTGCTGCACGCCCCTGTGCTCACGATCGCGCCCGTTGGCCAGGATCTCGGCGTCCTCGAGGACACTCGCCGCACGATCGAGTCGCGCCCTGAGATCTGCATCGTCACGACCGCGTACGGCATGCGCCGATGGCTCGAGGTCGCGGACGCCGCAGGGCTCGGCGAGAACCTCCAGGAGGTCCTGAGCGCCGCGTCCCTCTACGTGCGGGGGCCCAAGGCACGCGGCGCCGTCCGCGCGGCCGGGCTCGCAGACGTCGGCATCTCGAACGACGAGACCACCGCGACGCTCGTAGACCTCGTGCTCCGCGACGCCGGCGGGCGGCTCGATGGGCGCCGCGTGGTCATCCAGCTCCACGGGTACACCGACGGGGCGCAGCTCGACCGGCTCCGGGACGCGGGCGCCGAGCTCATCACGGTCACGCCCTACCGGTGGGTGCGGCCCGAGGGCGAGGACCGGCTCGAGGCGCTCATTGCCGCGGTCTGCGCGGGCGAGCTCGACGTCGTGACGTTCACGAGTGCCCCCGCCGTCGATGCGCTGTTCAGCGCCGCCCACGAGATGGGCCTCTACACCC
>NZ_JBKZWT010000527.1:0-1473 GCF_047759905.1 Sinomonas sp. G460-2
ATCGTCGCGTCCTGGACCAGCGAGAGGAGGCTCCGGCCGCCCGCAAGCGGGGCGTCCGCGTTGCCGTTCACGGCGCAGAAGGCCTGGTAGCGGCGCGCAAAGTCTGCGAGATACGCCACGAGCACGTCGGTGCGGTCCACCGGCCGCGCCGCCGCGAGGCTCGCCGACGTCGCCGTGGGCACGGGGAGTTCGTCCTGGCGCAGCGAGACATTGATGCCGGTCCCGAGGACGACGGCGGGCGGCTCGCCGTGCGCACCGGGTGCGAGATGGGCGAGGATGCCCGAGATCTTGAGGCCGCCGACCACGACGTCGTTGGGCCACTTGAGCGCCGACTCGAGCCCGGCGACCTCGGCCAGCGCCTCGCGGAGGGCGAGCGCCGCGAGCGGCGAGAACCACGAATAGCATTGCGTGGGCAGCGGCTGGCCCGACGCGTTGTGGGGGCGCAGCAGGATCGAGACGGCGAGCGAGGCGCCGGCCGGGGACTCCCACGGACGGTGAAGGCGACCGTGGCCGTGCGTCTGGTGGTCGGCGACGAGCACTGCGAGGTCGCCCCACGCGTCCGGCTCCGTCTCGGCGAGCCGCGAGAGCTCCGTATTCGTCGAACCGAGCTCATCCGCGACCTCGATCCGCGAAAGCCCGGCTCGCGCCGCGAAATCCGCCATGAGGCGGGAGCGATCGAGGGGGCCGCGTTCGTCAGCGGCGGGCTGGGCGTCGTTCTCCATATCGGAATCCTAGCGACGGAGCCCGACGCCGTGCCCGATGGAATGGCACGTCAGAGGAAGATGTCGCGCGCGAGCCGATCCTCGGACACGCCGAGGCTGTAGCGCGCGAAGTCGGTGACTCCGGCGCGGCGCAGGGCGTCCTCGTCCGTGAAGAAGTTCCCGCTCGTGGTGCGCGGATCGCTCGTGAGGATCGCGTAGGCGGCGTCCGCGACAATCTCGGGACTACGCGAGACGCCCGCCATGGCGGCCCCGCCGGGCAGGTTGCGGATCGCCGCGGTGTCGATGAGCGTGCATGGCCACAGCGAGTTGACTCCGATCCCGTCCCCGCGCAGTTCCTCGGCGAGGCCGAGCGTCACGAGGCTCATCCCGTACTTCGCCATCGTGTACGCGAGATGCATCCCCGCCCACTTGGGCTCGAGGTTGAGGGGCGGCGAGAGCGTGAGGATGTGGGCGTCGCGTCCGCTCCTCGAGGCCTCGCGCAGGGCCGGAAGCGCGAGCTTGGAGAGCAGGAACGCGCCGCGCGCGTTGATGTCCTGCATGAGGTCGTAGCGCTTCATGTCGATCGCGTCTGTGCGGGAGAGGTCGATCGCCGAGGCGTTGTTGATCACGGCGTCGATCCCGCCGAAGCGTTCGACGGCGGCGCTCACCGCGCGCGCGACGTCGTCGTCGCTCCGGACGTCCCCTACGACCGGGAGCGCATGGCCACCCGCGGCCTCGAGCTCGGCGGCCGCGTCGAACACGGTCCCCGCGA
>NZ_JBKZWT010000528.1:0-1455 GCF_047759905.1 Sinomonas sp. G460-2
CACCGGGAGCGCGTCGCCGCGGCGCTCGCGGCGGGGGAGCGCTACGGCTACGCAGTCGACGGCGCCGGCCCCTACCCAGATCCGCGCTCCCTGCGACAGCCGGACGGCGTCCATGCGCTCTCCGCCGGATTCGACCTCGGCACCCATGAGTGGGCGGACGCGGCGTGGCACGGCCGGGACCTCGGCGGGTCCGTGATCTACGAGCTGCATGTGGGCACGTTCACGCCCGGGGGCACACTCGACGCCGCAGCGGCCCGCCTCCCGTACCTTGCCGAGCTCGGCATCGGATTCGTCGAGCTCCTTCCTGTCAACGCGTTCAACGGCCCGCACAACTGGGGCTACGACGGCGTCCTGTGGTCCGCGGTCCACGAGGGCTACGGGGGCCCGGCCGCGTACCAGCGGTTCGTGGACGCGGCCCATGGGCACGGGATCGGCGTGATCCAGGACGTCGTCTACAACCACCTCGGGCCGAGCGGGAACTACCTCCCGCAGTTCGGGCCGTATCTCCTCGAGGGCGGCGCCACCGTGTGGGGCGACACGGTCAACCTCGACGGCTCCGACTCGGACGAGGTGCGGGCCCTCATCCTCGACAACGCGCGGCTCTGGCTCGAGGACTTCCACGCCGACGGACTCCGTCTCGATGCCGTGCACGCGTTCGTGGACCGGCGCGCCGTCCATGTGCTCGAGGACCTCGCGGTGGCCGCGGCCGAAGTCGAGGCGCGGACGGGACGGCGCAAGGTGCTCGTCGCCGAGTCGGACCTCAACGATCCGCGTGTCATCGCGCCACGGGGCCGCGGCGGCTATGGGGTGTACGGGCAGTGGAGCGACGACTTCCACCACGCCGTCCACGTGGCCCTCACGGGCGAGACGCAGGGCTACTACGCCGACTTCGCGGACCCCGAGGCCCTCGCGAAGGTGCTCCGGGGTGGCTTCTACCACGACGGCACGTTCTCGAGCTTCCGCGGCCGGCGGCACGGGCGCTCCCTCGACCCCGACGTGGTGCGGCCCGCGCAGCTCGTGGTGTGCAGCCAGAACCACGACCAGGTGGGCAATCGCGCGGCGGGCGACAGGCCGAGCGCCGCCCTCGACTACAACGGCCTCGCCGTGGCCGCCGTGCTCACGCTCGCCGGGCCGTTCACGCCCATGCTGTTCATGGGCGAGGAGTTCGGCGCGCACACGCCGTGGCAGTTCTTCACGTCCCACCCCGAGCCCGAGCTCGCCCGCGCTACGGCTGAGGGCCGCCTGCGCGAGTTCGAGCGCATGGGCTGGGACCCTGCCCTCGTGCCCAACCCCCAGGACCCCGAGACGAGACTCCGCTCAATCCTCGACTGGAGCGAGGCAGAGACGGACGACGGCGCGCGCCTCCTCGCGCTCTATCGGCGCCTCATCGCGTTGCGGGCCGACGCGACGGGCCTCTGGGACGGCCGCTTCGACGACACCGAGGTGGCCGGTGGC
>NZ_JBKZWT010000529.1:0-1436 GCF_047759905.1 Sinomonas sp. G460-2
GACCGACGAGTGGCCGGATCTGGCGCGTCGACTGGTCAGATCTGGCCGACCGGGAGCTTCTTCTCCGCCTGGAACTGATCCTCGGCGCGCCCGTGGGCCCAGTAGCCCGAGAGGGAGAGCTGCTTGCGCGGGAGGTCCCGCTGCTTGAAGACGGCGCGGAGCTCCTTCATGGCCCCGCGCTCACCGTGAGCAAAGACACTCGGGTTCCCGGAGAGCCACTCGGCCTCGGCGATGGCCTCGGCCAGCACGAGCGTCTCGCCGGCGCGCTCGCCGTCCCGCGAGAGCCACCGGACGTCAATGCCCTGGGGTGCCTCGAGCTCGGGTGCATCGGCCGCCGAGCCGACTTCGAGGAACGCGATCCCCTTGGCATCCTCGGGCAGCGCCTCGAGGGCGGCTGCGATCGCGGGCAGGGCGGACTCGTCGCCCGCGAAGAGGTGCCACTTGGCCTTCGGATCGGGGGAGTACGCCCCGCCGGGGCCCGTGGCCACGATGCGGTCGCCCGCCTTCGCGCCGGCCGCCCACGGCCCCGCGATGCCCTCGTCGCCGTGCACCACGAAGTCGATCGCGAGCTCGCGCGCCTCCAGATCGAATGACCGCACGGTGTACGTGCGGGTCACGGGCCACTGCTCGCGCGGGAGCGAGTCCTTGAGCGCCGTGAGGTCCACGGGCCCGTCGGGCCACGCGCCACCCGGAAGCGCATCGGGGAAGGAGATCTTGACGTACTTGTCGGTGAATCCGTTGTCCTCGAACGCGTCGAAACCCGGACCGCCGGCCACGACGCGCACGAGGTGCGGCGTGAGCCATTCAGTCCGCGAGACGACGAGATCAAGCGTCGGGCGGGGCTTTTTGGCGGGCGCCGCCGTCGTGGTGCCTGAAGTCATGCGGCCCAGCCTAACCGTTTAGACCCAGTCGATCGGGGAAGCACCTTGCTCCGCGAGTAAAGAATTCGCGCGGCTGAACGGCCGCGACCCGAAGAACCCGCGAGCCGCGCTGAGCGGCGAGGGATGCGCGGTCGCGATGACGGGCGTCGCTCCTAGCAGCGGGCCCATCGACTGGGCGTCCTTGCCCCACAGGATCGCCACGAGCGGCAGGCCGCGGCCGACGACGGCGCGCACCGCCGCGTCGGTCACGGCCTCCCAGCCCGCTCGCCGGTGCGCCGCGGATTCGCCCGCCCGCACCGTGAGCACCCGGTTGAGCAGGAGCACGCCCTGCTCGGCCCACGCGGTGAGGTCGCCGTCCAAAGGTGCGCGGCCGACGTCGTCCGTGAGCTCGCGGAAGATGTTCGCAAGGCTGCGCGGAAGCGGCCGCACGCCTGCGGCAACGGAGAAGCTGAGGCCCATCGCGTGCCCCGGCGTCGGGTACGGGTCCTGGCCCACGACCAGCACCTTCACGGCGGACAGCGGCTCGCGGAAGGCGCGCAGCACGGCGTCCGGGGG
>NZ_JBKZWT010000053.1:0-18450 GCF_047759905.1 Sinomonas sp. G460-2
GGTTTGCCACCCCGGGCGTGACCCTTTGACGTTTCGGCGCGGCGCGGGTCTCGCGGCCCGGGCGAGGTCACGCGACGCCATGAAAGTCGGCGGGAATGAACCCGGGGCCTAAAGTAGTTGACGCATCACAGAAACGCCGACCCCCGGCGTGACACGCTCAACGAAGGAGAGCCCCCTTGGCCGAGAAGACCATCCTGACCCTCGTCGGCAGCCTGCGCGCCGAGTCCGTGAACAGCAAGTTCGCGGAGATCGCGGCATCGACCGCGCCCGAAGGCACGCAGGTGACCACGTTCACGGGCCTCGAGGAGATCCCGTTCTACAACGAGGACCTCGACGTCGAGGGCCAGGTCCCGGCCAAGGCCGCCGAGCTCCGCGCGGCCGTCGCCGCCGCGGACGGCGTCCTCTTCGTCTCCCCCGAGTACAACGGCACAATGCCGGCCGTGCTCAACAACGCGATCGACTGGATCTCCCGCCCGTTCGGCCAGAGCGCCGCGACCGGCACGTTCGCCGCGGTCATCGGGACCTCCGCCGGCCAGTACGGCGGACTGTGGAGCCACGACGACATCCGCAAGTCCCTCAAGATCGCCGGCGCGACCGTGCTCGACGACGCCAAGTTCGCCGTCGGCGCCTCGTACCAGCGCTTCGCGGCCCTCGAGCCGCAGAACGACGCCGAGGTCGTCGAGGGCATCCGCTCGGTCGTCGCGACCCTCGTCGCAGCGGAGCAGCCCGTCGCCGAGCTAGCCGCCGCGAACTGATCGCCCACTGACCAGTTCTCGCCGTCTCACCCAAGCGGAAACGGCGCCGCGGGCCATGGCGGGCCGTCACGCGCCGTCCTACGCTGGAAAGCGGGGACCGCAGAACAGCCGCCAGACAAATCGAGGTGATCGGCGATAATGTCAAGCTTCGCAGGCATCGAGGGCGACGAGGATCGCGTCCACAGCGAGGCGCCCGCCGAGGGTGATTCCGAGCTCGACGCCACCGAGATCCGTGCCCATTCCGAGGATCCGGCAGAGGGCGCGGACGAAGACGAGAACTGAAACGGACGACGGCGGGTGACCACCCGCCGTCGTCCGTTCGCGTTAATGCGAGGGTCGCCGCGCTCCAGACCGGTTGTTAGTTGTCAATCAGTCGCTACCGCGGCGCGTCGCGGCCGACACCCAGATCGCGCCCGAAGAAGCGGACAGAAGCGCGGCATGACCCCCTCTAGCGCACCGCGCGGCTCGGGATGCCGCGCCAACGCGTCGCCGCCGGCAGTTCCTCGCCCTTCATGACGAGGGAGAGCGGATCGACCGCGGTGCCGGCCCCGACGCGGGTGTCGTAGAGCACCACCGAGCGGCTCCCTACGCTCACGCCACGCTCAAGCTCGATCGTGGACATCTTCATGACCCGGTCCTCGAAGAGGTGGGTCTGGAGCGAGGTGTTGGGATCGACCGCGACGTCGTCGCCGATGTGGACGAGGTCGAACTCGGTCAAGAACGTGGTCGAGATGCACGTGCGCTTCCCCACGTGCGCGCCGAACAGCCGCAGCATCGGACCCATCCACGGCGTGCCCGTGAGCCACACGAACAGCCCCGGCACGGCGGCGGCCTCGTACAGCGCCGTGATGAGCTCGGTGCGGCGCACGAACCGACCCCACAGCGGCTCGACGCGCGGACGGTAGCGCCCCACCACGAGCCACTTGAGTGCGGCGACGGTCAGCACGGTCGCAAGGCCGACCCCGAGGACGATCAGCGGAGCCACAAGAAGGGTAGCGAGGTGATGCCCCTGCCGGGCCACGGCCGCACCCAGGAGCATGCCGCCGAAGGAGGCGATGCCGACGATCGAGCTCGGAAGCACAATCCGGATGTACTCGATGACATATCGCTCGAACACGCGCCACCGCGTGGGGCGGTAGGTGAGCTCGTCACCGAACGCCTCGCTCTCCTGGCGCCGGGGAAGGCGCATGGCCGGCGAGCCGAGCCAGTCGGTGCCGCGCGGGACCCCGCTGACCGGGGCCATGCTGTGCACGCCCACGAGCGCCGACTCCCCCATCTTCGTTCCGGAACGCAGCAGCGCGGCGTTGCCCACGAACGAACGGTTGCCGACCTCGGTCAGGCCCAGGCTGACGTACCCGTTCCGGTAGGTCGCGCTGCCCACCGCCGCCATGTCCGCGATGAAGCTCTCCGTGCCGAGGACCAGCAGGTCCGGGTCCAGATGCGCTGCGGTGGACACCTCGGACCGCCTGCCCACCTTCGCGCCCAGGAGCCGCAGCCACGGCACGGTGTAGAGGGTCGCGTACATCGAGTTCGTGGCCGAGAGGCTCATCTGGAGGAGCTTGTCCGCGAACCACTTGCGGAGTCCGAACGTCGAGGCCACGGCGTGCGTTCCGGCCGGGGTCTTCGGGAGCGCGAGCTTCTTGCCGAGCAGCACCACGGCGCACGTCGTCACGGTGTAGACCGGGCCGAGGAGCGCGATCGCGCCGAGGCCCGCCCAGAGGCCGCCCGTCTCGTAGGCCCACGCCGCGAACGCCGCTCCGGGCGCGAGAGTGGCGAGGGCCAGCACCTCGAGGAACAGGTAGCCAGCCACGAAGCCCGCGTGATGTCCTGCGGTCCAGCCCCGGGCGGGCCGCTCCCGTCCGCCGAGCTCGGCAAGCAGCGCGTCCGGTTCGGTGGCCCGGGAGGCCGGGGAGCCCGACCATTCCTCGCGGGCCGGAATGAGCTGCCCCTCCGCGGCGAGCGACATGTCCGCGAGGAGTGCGCCGTAGCCGAGCTCGGAGCCCGCCTGGAGCACGGCGTTCGCGCCGATGAAGGCGTGGCTTCGAACGGTGATGGGCTTGATCGTCACCCAACCGTGCTCAACGTGGAACGGGAGCAGCTGGGCGTTGTAGCCGACGCTCACCTCGTCGCCGATGTAGAGCATCGACGGCAGCGCGAGGCTCGCGGTCGCGATGTGGCAGTTCTTGCCGACGCTCGCGCCGAGGAGCCGCAGATAGGGGGCCATGAGCGGCGAGCCGGAGAGGAGGTTGAGCGGCGCGAAGGAGGTCAGCGCCCGGATGGTCCAGACGCGGAGGTAGGTCCACCCCCAGAGCGGATAGTGCCCGGATCTCAGGCCCCACGAGAGGAGACGCACGCCAACTACGGGGATCACTGCGCGGCTCACGATGAGGCTCACCATGACCGACGTTGCGAGCTCGACGTAGTTCAGCTTCCCGCCTGCCCCACCGAGGACGACGGCGGTCGGCGCACCCACCGCGAGCAGCAGGGCGTACACGACGACGAGCTGCGCGAGCCCGGCGCCGAAGACCCGCCGCGACGAGTGGGTGATGGACTCGGGACGGTGCTCCGCGACGAGGGAGGCCCGCGACGACTCGGCGCCCGCGGCCTCGAGCATGTGCGCGAGCTGCCGCACCGTGGGGTGCGCGTAGATGTCCGCGATCGAGACCGACGCTGCGAAGTCCGTCTCGCGCAGGAGGGAGGCGGCTTGGGCGGCGAGAAGGGAGTGCCCGCCGAGCTCGAGGAAGAAGTCGGCGGTCACCGAGAGCTCCTCGGCCTCCATGCCGAACGCCTTCGCCCACACCGCGCCGACCTTGCGCTCGAGCGCGGTGCCGGCGGTCGCGTGCGACGACGACGCCCGGACAAGGCGCGAGCCCTTCGGCTTGGGAAGGGCCTTCTTGTTGATCTTTCCGCTCGGCATGAGCGGCAGGTCCGTCAGGACCTCGAGGAAGCCCGGCACCATGTACGAGGGCAGGCGGTCGCGCAGCTGCTCGCCGATGCGGTTCCTGAGCTCCGCGTCGTCCTGCTCCGCGTCGTCCTGCTGCGCGCCCTTGAGCGTCACGTAGGCGACGAGCTCGGGGTCGCCGTGGTCCATCTGCTGGAGGTTCACCGCGGCGGCGGCCACGGCGCGGTCGTTGAGGATCACGCTCTCGATCTCGCCGAGGTCCACGCGGTGGCCTCGGATCTTGACCTCGCTGTCGGCGCGGCCGAGGTACTCGATCTCGCCGTCCTCGGTGAAGCGGCCCAGGTCGCCGGTCCGGTAGAGCCGCCCGCCGGGGACGCTCGGGTCCGTGAGGAAGCGGTCCGCGGTCTGCTCCGGGCGGTTGATGTAGCCCCGCGCGACGCCGGGGCCGCCGATGCAGATCTCGCCGACCTCGCCGTACAGGACCGGCTCGCGGTCCTCGTCGAGGATGCTGATGTGGTAGGTCGGCAGCGGCCGGCCGATGGTCACGGTCCGGCCGGGAAGGAGCTCGCCCCACGTCGCCGTCACGGTGCCCTCGGTGGGGCCGTACGTGTTCAGCATGCGGCGCGTCGGGGTGGACCAGCGCTCGACGAGTTCGGCCGGGCACGCCTCGCCGCCGACCAGGAGACCGCGGATGAGCGGAAGATCCCGATCGATCGTCGCGAGGACGGTCGGCACGCAGTAGAGCACGGAGATGCGGCGCTCCCCGAGGAAGTCGGCCAGGCCGGAGCCGAGTCGGCGGGAGTCGGTGGGGCCGGCCACGAGGGTCGCGCCGACGGCCCACGTAGGCCAGACCTCTTCGATGGAGAAGTCGAACGCGAGCGTCATGCCCTGGTAGACGCGGTCCGTGGGGCGCACGTCGTACACGCCCGGCACGATGTTGATGAAGTTGCAGATGCTCGACTGCGCGACCTCGACGCCCTTGGGGCGTCCCGTGGAGCCCGAGGTGTAGATGATGTACGCGCTCGGGTCGGTGTCGCGATGGTTCGGGAGGGTTGGGAGGCTCGGGCGGGACGCCGGGTGGGAGGCGACCTCTTCGCTCACCGCGTCGAGGTCGAGCGCGGGGCACGCGACCTCGGCGCGCGCCGCGCGCAGCTCCGAGGCGGAGATCAGGAGCGCGAGGCCGGAATCCTCCGAGACGTACGCGACGCGGTCCGCGGGGGACGCGGGATCGATCGGCACGAACGCGGCGCCAGCCTTCTGTGCCGCGAGGAGCGCGACGTACAGCTCGACCGAGCGGTTGAGGAGCAGACCAACGCGGGAGCCCGGTCCCACTCCCGCCGCGAGGAGGTGATGCGCGAGCTGGTTGGCCCGCGCGTCGAGCTGGGCGTACGTGAGGCTGATCCGCTCGCATTCGAGCGCAATGGCCGCCGGCGTGGCATCGCACGCCGCTTCAAAGTAGTGATGCAACCGGCTCAGCGGGGGCCGGTCCGGTTCCGCCTGCCAGTCAGCGGGGCTGAGGATGAGCCCCTGAGTCAAATCAGTTGTTTCTTCGGTCGTGGCCATCGAGAAGCAACTCCTGCCGCGTCGTCTCGGACATTCGTCTGGTGGGCGATGGGTTGGGGAGAACCCGTTAACGTCACCGAAACGATCTCGCGCAGGGTTACCGAAGAGACCGATCTTTATAGGTTCTTTACAGCCGTCAAGGAAGAATTCACGGGCGCTTTCGCGTAAAGTTCACCCGATATTCACGGCCTCCGGCGGGGCGTCAGACCTTGGGGGCCGCCGCCTGCGACAGCCGGGCGAGACCCTTTTCGAAGTCCTTGCCGACCATCTTGTCCATGTTCATGAACATCGAGAAGAACTTCGCGGCGCCCTGCGGCTCTCCGGTCATCGACCAGGTGACCCGCGTCCCCCCGGACTGGGGTTCGAACGTGAAGCCGGTCGGGTTGACGGCCTTGAAGGGCTTGACGAATTCGAGGCGAATCCGGACGCTGTTCGGCTCGGTGGAGTCAAGAATTTCCATGGTGCCGGCGCCGGCCTTGCGATTGCCGTGCCACTCATAGCGCGCGCCCGGGCCGGCGTCCGGGCCCGAGTAGCTGCGCTGGAGTGCGGGGTCGAGGTCCTCCCAGGGGGACCACTCGGTCCACTTCCGGAAGCTGTTGACGTAGGGGAAAATCTGCTCCGGCGGGGCCGGAATGAAGGCGCTGCGAGTGATGGTATAAGCAGACATAACCACATGGTAGGTCCCGAACGGTCCGTGGACCCGAGACCGCGCGGTCCAATACTCGAAGCAACAAAGGGTGCATATTTGGAAACATCGCGCTACCCTGAGTGAGTGACTTCACAGGACACCGCCGTCGAACTGACCGCCGAGACGCAGACCGCGCTGGAGCGCGCTGAGGCCAGCCACCGCCACGAGGCGCTCTTCTCCGAACGCGCCCACAACATCAAGCAGTCGGCCGTCCGCGACGTCTTCGACATCTCGATCCGTCCGGGCCTCGTCTCCCTCGCGGGCGGCTCGCCGAGCCTGTCCAATCTCCCGCTCGACCTCGTCGCGGACACGGCCTCGCGCGTGATCACCGAGCACGGCATGACGGCGCTCCACTACGGCGGCGGCAAGGGTACCGAGGAACTCCGCCAGCTCATCTGCGAAATCATGGCGGAGGAGGGCATCGTGGGCGCCTCGCCGGACGACGTCGTGGTCACCACGGGCTCGCAGTCCGCGCAGGACATCGCGGCCAAGGTGTTCTGCAACCCCGGCGATGTGGTGCTCGCCGAGAACCCCACGTACGTCGGCGCGCTCAATACGTTCGAGGCCTACCAGGTCCACGTCGAGCCCATCGAGATGGATGAGAACGGCCTCATCCCCGAGGAGCTCGAGCGGCGCATCGCCGAACTCGAGGCCGCCGGCAAGCGCATCAAGCTCCTCTATACGATCCCGAGCTTCAACAACCCCTCCGGCATCACGCTCGCGGCGGAGCGCCGGCAGCGCGTCGTCGAGATCTGCCGTGAGCACAACATCCTCGTGCTCGAGGACAACCCGTACGGCATGCTCCGTTTCGACGGGCACCCCCTCACGCCGCTGCGCGCCGACAACCCCGACGACGTCATCTACTGCGGCTCCTTCTCGAAGATCTTCTCCCCCGGCGTCCGGCTAGGCTGGGCCCTCGTGCCGAAGCATCTCTACCGCCGCTTCTACCTCGCGGCCGAGGCCGTGGTGCTGTGCCCGTCATCGCTCACCCAGCTCCTCGTGACGGAGTTCTTCCGCACGTTCGACTGGCGCGGCTACCTCGCCGAGTCCCGCGCGGTGTACGCCGAGCGGTGCGCGGCGATGCTTCAGGCCCTCGCCGAATACTTCCCCGCCGAGGCGCGATGGACGACGCCGGAGGGCGGCTTCTTCGTCTGGGTCACCCTTCCCGAGGGGATCGACACGTACCCCCTGCTGTATCAGGCGATCGACGCGGGCGTCGTGTTCATCCCGGGAGCCGCGTTCACGCCGTCGGACGTTCCGAGCAACAAGCTCCGGCTAGCGTTCAGCGGCGTGGCCCCCGAGCAGATCCGCGAAGGCGTGCGGCGCCTCGCGCCGGTCGTCAAGGCGGCCGTGGAGCCGGCTACCCACTAGCGGAGCAGACGCAGGCTAACGCCCTCGCCGTCCAAAGGTCAGGTCCCGTGGGTTTCGACCCACGGGACCTGAGCCTTGGAGGGGTGCTTGACACCTTTGAAGGGGTGCCTGACGCGTGCTACCCGCCGATGGCGGTTAGCGCGTTCACTTGGCCCTTGCCGCTGAACGAGTTGCTGCCCGCGCCGCCCTGGCAGACTTGCGGTGCACCGTTGTCGACGGCCGGGAACGGCGCGTACATCGCGGTGTCAGGGCACGCCAGCGGATCGGCCGTGGCCGTGATCCGCGCCGCGACGGCGCCCGGCGAGGTCACGCCCGAGCTCACCACGAGGGCCGCGACGCCGGCCACGTGTGGCGAGGCCATCGACGTTCCCTGCAGGTAGCAGTAGGTCGCGCCCGAGGCGTCGAAGACCTTGCGGCGGCACGAGTTGATGAGCGACGCCGGCCACGTCGAGAGCACGCGCCCGTTGGGTGCCGCGGCCGTCTTCTGCAGGATCGAGTCGCCGCCCGGAGCCATGACCTGGGTGACGCCCACTCCGTAGTTCGAGTAGAACGACTTGAACTCCTTGTTGCCGTCCGCGCTCACGCCGATCACTCCGGGCACCTCGGCCGGGACGACGGCGCACGCGTTCGTGATCTCGCGCGTCACGGGCGTCGTGTTGTCCGGACTCGTGACGTCCTGGGTCGGGTGGGCGAGGTCGTCGGAGGCGTTGCCGAGGGCCGCGACCACCGTGGTGCCCTGCTGCTGCGCGAACCGGATGGCCCGGCGCTCCGCCTCCCAGATGGCACGCTGGCCGGGATCGTTCTTGCAGTTGAAGAGCCAGGGATCCGCGAAGTAGCTGTTGTTGGTCACCTGGATGCCGTGCTCCCCGGCCCACATGAAGGAGCAGACCACGGCCTCCGGGAAGAAGAATCCGGCCGCGTCGCCTGCCTTGATGCCGGCAAGCTTGACGTTCGGCGCCACGCCCACGATCCCGGTTCCGTTCTTCGCCGCCGCGATCGTCCCGGCAGTGTGCGTGCCGTGGCCGTTGTCATCCATCCACGCCCCCGGGGTCTGGTTCGGCACCCCGCCCACGCACGAGACGCTCCGCGAGAAGTCGACGTTCGGCGCGAGGTCGGAGTGCGTGAAGTCGAGCCCCGTGTCGATGTCCCCGACCACCACGGAGGCGCTGCCGCCGCTCAGGGCGTGCGCCTCGGGCGCGTGAATCTGGTTCATGTCCCACTGCAGCCCGGAGAGGCTGTCAGCGCCTGGCGCGGGCGTGGGCGGCGTAACCGGATCCGTGGCGTCCGTCGTCGTCGCGTCTTCCTTGAGCGAGACCCCGAACGACGCCGTTGCTGCCGCCCCCTGCACGCTCGGATCGGCGGCCTGGAGCGCGGCGGCAAATCCCGACGACCCGGACGAGACGACTGCCACGCCGATCTTCGCGTAGTCCTGGACGACCGTTCCGCCGGCCCGGATGATCGCGTCCCGCGACGCTCCCGCGGCGCTTCCGCCGGATTTGTAGAGGACCAAATAGGTCTGGGCTGGCCCTGACGCGGTATCGGCCGCGACCGGTCCCATGGTTGCCGTCGTGACCGTGGCCGCGAGGGCCACCGCCGCGACGGGCGCCAAGATGCGAGTGAGATGTTGCATGAACGGCTCCTTCTCCCCCGAGAGCGGTCTCCCCACCCCCGGGATAGATCCTGTCCGTTCCCCGGGCGCGTTCGCCGAGGGGAAGCCAGAGGCGGCTCCCTCGGTGATCGGTCCCCCTGACCAGGCCGTGGATGCGCACCCCCGCGCAAAGATTAGTGGCGTAGATCACATTTGCGGAAGGAGTCAGCCCGCCGGCTGTCTAAACTTCCGCCGGGCAAGTGCAGCGCGGCCGGCCGGGCGCAGTTCCGCCAGGTTTTACCCCCTTAGCTCCACCAAGCCGGCGTATCTGCACGAAGTCGGCGTCTCGGGGCGGATTCGGCGCGTTACTCGCTCCGCTCGTACACCCAGGGCAGCGAGCTCATCTGCAGCCGATGCCGCGCGGGCCCCATCGCGGCCTCGTTGCCGTACTGCGCGTCCCCCGCCCACAGCACGGCCTCGATCTGCCCGTCCCCGGCGAAGAGCTGGAGGCTCGCGTACAGTTCGGGAGCCCTCGACGCGGCGTCCGCGATCGCGAGCGCGGCCGTCTCGGCACCGAGGAGCCCGTGCAGGGTCACCCACGTGGGCGGGAACAGGACCATCTCCCCTGCACCATGGCGTTCGAGGGCGACGGCGGGCGTCACCCACGCGTACGCGACGTGCTCGCCGTCGTTGAGCACCACGTCCCCGCCCGGATCGGCAGCCACGAAGAACCACGTACGGAGGCGCTTCTCCGCCCGCTGCGGCGGGACCCACACGGAGAGCCCCACGAGCGCGTCCTCGGTCAGCCGGAGCCGCGTCTCCTCGCGGGTCTCGCGGACCGCGGCCCGGCGCACGGCGAGGGGCGCGTCGTGTGGCGAGGCGCCGGCGTCGTCCGCGCGTGCTGTGCCCACCGCGTTGGCTGTACCTCCCGCGCGTGCTGCACCTGTCCCCTCGACGGCCCCGATGAGCCCATCCTCGGGGTCCACGGTCCCGCCGGGGAACGCCCACGCCCCCGCGAACGAGCCGCGCCCGTGCCGCTCGAGGAGGAGCACCTCGACGCCATCTGGTCCGTCGCGGAGGATGACGACGGTCGCGGCGTCGCCGTGGAGGGGACCGGTCTCAGGCATGAACCCAGTATGGCGCTGACGGGCGCTAAAGGGATCGAAGGCGGCCGGGATCGGAACTGATCCAGCGGGCCCCCTCTGCCTCGAGAACGTCGCGCACGTGAGGGCTGCTGCGGGACGAGCGTTCGGGCGTGACGAACACCCACGGCTCGAGCCCCTGCAGCTTGGAGAACAGGAACGCCCCGACGAGGGAAAGGTCGTTGAGCGTCCGTTCGAAGAACGTGGGGCCGTAGTGCAGATCCGGATCGTATTTGAACGCCGATTGGTCGAGGAGCCCGCGATAGTCTTCCGGATCCCCGAAGAGTTCCGCGATCGTGGGCCGCACGCCGCCATGCACCACGAATCGATTCCTGAGCTCCTTCATGCGGTAGATCAGGTTGATCGTCTCGGGCTCCAGGACCGCGCGGACTCTCAGATCGTCCTTGACCCGCTTGGAGAGGATGATCTTGTCCACGAGCACGTTCTTGGCCGCCCCCTCGCTCAGGCGGTGGGCCCACGCGAGGTGCTTCATGTACAGCTCGATGACCTTGAAGAATTCGATGATCGCGCTCTCTGGGTCGGAGAGCAGCGCATAGCCACGGGACAGAGTGAAGCAGGCCTGGATCTGATAGGGGCTGTTGGACCTCTCGAGGCGATGGACCGCGTCAAGGACTTCCTGCGAAGGCCGGAATTCCGGCGCCTCGTCGGGGGAGGGCGCAACCGAGAACCCGAGCCCGTTCGGAGACCGTTCAATCAGTCCCACCCCCTCGTACACGGCCAGGAGGGCGAGCGCGACGGAGAGCCGCTTGAAGGCGCCCTTCCGGTCGAGTTCCTCGCCCACCCGCAGCACCACCGAACCCGCGCCGTCGCCGCCGAGATCCAGCCCGTAGACCGGGAACGCCAGGCCTGGCGAGGAAGCGGGAACCAGAGGGAACGTATAGGCATAGCTCCGGGCCATGCCTCAATTCTGAGGGAGTCGCTCCCCGCGAAGGGACTCCCTCCCCGGAGGGACCCGCGCAGCGGCGGTCGTACGCTAGAAGGCGTGCTTCTTTCCCGCCGCGACTTCCTCCGCGCCACCACGGCGACCGCCGTTCTCGGGCCAACCGTCGCCGCGACAGTGTCCTCGTGCGCGGCCCCCGAGAGCGTCCCGGCGGTGCAATTCGGCACGCCGCTGCGCGTCCCGCCGCTCGCCGACTCGAAGCTCGAGGGCGGCGTGCGCGTCTTCTCGCTCGTCCCGCAGGCCGGGAAGCACGAGTTCATCCCCGGCAAGCCTGCCGATTCGATGGGCTACAACGGCGGCTACCTCGGGCCGACCCTGCGCGCGGCCCGCGGCGAGCGCGTGCGCGTCGACGTCCGCAATCAGCTCTCCGACGCGACGACCGTCCACTTCCACGGCATGCGGCTCCCCGCCGCGGACGACGGCGGCCCCCACCAGATGATCGACCCCGGCGGTGTCGGCTCGCCCGCGTGGGCCATCTCGCAGCCAGCCGCGACGCTCTGGTACCACCCACACCCGCACGGCAGCACCGAGAAGCAGCTCTCGATGGGCCTCACGGGCCTGTTCATCGTGGACGAACCCGGCGGGCCCGAACTCCCCCATACGTACGGCGTGGACGACGTCCCCGTGATCGTCCAGGACCGCCGCCTCGACTCGAACGGCCAGCTCACGCTCGACTCGAACGGCAACTCGCTCGGGACCCTGGGCAACTCGATCGCGGCGAACGGCGTGCTCGGCGCGGCCCTCAAGGTCACGACCGAGCGCGTGCGGCTCCGGCTCCTCAACGCGAGCGGCGGGCGCTGGTTCAACTTCGGCTTCGCGGACGGGCGCACCTTCCACGTCGTCGCGTCCGACGGCGGCCTGCTCGCCGCTCCCGCGCCCGTCACCCGGGTGCAGCTCTCGCCCGCGGAGCGCGCCGAGATCGTCGTCGGGCTCGCGGCGGGCGAGCAGGTCATGCTGCGCTCGTTCGCCCCAGAGCTCGGCTCAGTCAACCCGCCCGACGCCTTCGGCGGCGGCAAGGACTTCGACGTCCTGCGGCTTGACGCGGCGGCGAGCCTCGCGCCGTCGCCCGCGCTTCCGGCGACGCTTGCGGCGATCCCGGCCCTCGAAGTCTCGAACGCCCACATCCGCAGCTTCACGCTCAACGGCCACAACATCAACAACCACACGATGGACCTGAACCGCGTCGACGAGGTCGTGAAGAAGGGCGCCACGGAGGTCTGGCTCGTGGACAACACAAACGTGTACCAGCACAATTTCCACGTCCACGGGGTCCAGTTCCAGCTCCTCGACGTCAATGGGAACCCACCGCTGGCACACCTGCGCGGCTGGAAGGACACGATCCCCCTGCTCCCGCGGGATCGCAGCCGGATCGCCATCGCCATGCCCGACTACGCCGACATCCAGCACCCGTACATGTACCACTGCCATCTGCTCGCGCACGAAGATCAGGGCATGATGGGCCAATACCTCGCGACCGAGGACGGCACCGGACCGTCGAAGCTCGTCATGGACGGGATGCAGATGTAGCGGTGGGCAAGACCCGGTACGGTTCGACTGGTAACGCACTCTTCCCTCTCAAAGGAGCAGCATGTCCGTCGTCGTCACCGCCGTTTTCCACCCCGCCGAGGGCCAGCGCGAGCAGCTCGTCGAGGCCCTGCGCGCCACGATTCCGGGCGTCCACGAGGAGGACGGCTGCCTCCTCTACGCGATCCACGACGCCGCGGACGGCACGATCACGATGATCGAGAAGTGGACCTCCGCCGAACACCTCGACGCGCACTCGAAGGGGACCGCGGTCGCGGCCCTGCGCGACGCGGTCGACCCGTTCGTCGCCAAGCCGGCCACCGTCACGACCATGACGGCGATCGAGGCCGGCAGCGCGGAGCAGGGCGCGCTGTAGAGGCGCTGCGAATCACGGGCGGCCCGGGGTTAGCCCAGGCGGATCATCGTCCAGCTCACCGGGGGAAGCTCCGCGGTGAGCCGGCCGCCGTCGTACGCTGCGCCGTCGAGGGGTGCGGGCAGCACCGAAGTGCTGTCCTGCTCGGTCGCGTGCCACAGCGGGTCCTCGTTCGTGAACGTGACCGCCTCGAGGAGCCCGAGGCCAGCGAACGCGCTGAGGTCCGCGTCCAGCCGGAGCGGCTCGGCGGTGCTGCGGTTGACCGCGAAAAGCGTGACGTGGCCGGTCTCGGGGTCGTGCGTCGCGACCGCTGAGAGCGCGGGGACCTCGCCGTGCTCCGGTGTGACGTACCGCGGCGACTCCACCGCGAGCTGGAGCACGTCGCCGCGCGCGTGGGCCGAGGTGAGCGCGAACGGATGGAACGTGGTCTGCTTCCAGGCCGCGCCGCCCGGGGCCGTCATGATCGGGGCGATCACGTTGACGAGCTGCGCGAGCGACGCCGAGTGCACGCGGTCGGTGTGGCGCAGGAGCGTGATGAGCAGATCGCCCACGACCACGGCGTCCGCGACCGTGTAGAGATCCTCGAGCAGCGCAGGCGCCTCCGGCCAGTCGGTCCCGCTCGGGATCGGCGTGCGCGGGCTGCCCATGTGCCAGACGTTCCACTCGTCGAAGGAGATGTGGACGTCCTTCGAGGTCTTCTTGACGCTCTTGACGTGGTCGATGTGGGCCACGATGTCGCCGATGAACTGGTCCATGACGGCCCCGGCGGCGAGGTGGTCCTCGAGCACGCCCGAGTTCTCGAAGTACTGGTGCGCGGAGATGTAGTCCACCATGTCATAGGTCTCAGTCAGAACTGCGCGCTCCCACTCGCCGAACGTCGCCATGCGCGGCCCCGAGCTGCCGCACGCGACGAGGCGCAGGGTGTCGCCGGCGACCATCCGCATCGCGCGAGCCGTCTCGGACGCGAGCCGCCCGTATTCCTGCGCAGTCTTGTGGCCGATCTGCCACGGACCGTCCATCTCGTTGCCGAGGCACCAGAACGTCACGTTGTGCGGTTCCTCGGAGCCGTTCTTGCGGCGGAGGTCGGAGAGCGCCGTCCCGCCCGCGAGGTTGCAGTACTCGAGGACGTCCACCGCGTCCTGCACGCCACGGGTGCCGAGGTTGACGGCCATCATCGGCTCGACGCCGGCCTTGCGGCACCAGTCCATGAAGTCGTCGAGGCCCACGTGGTTCGTCTCGGTCGAGTGCCACGCGAGGTCCAGGCGCACGGGGCGCTCGTTCTTGGGCCCGATGCCGTCCTCCCAGCGGTAGCCCGACACGAAGTTCCCGCCCGGGTAGCGGACGGTGCTCACGCCGAGCTCGCGCGTCAGGTCGAGCACGTCCCCGCGCCAGCCGGCCTCGTCGGCGGTCGCGTGGCCGGGCTCGTAGATGCCGGTGTAGACGCAGCGGCCGAGGTGTTCGACGAACGAGCCGAACGTCTCGCGCCGCACGGGGCCGACGACGAACGCCGGGCTCGCGGTGAGGCTCGCGGTGAGGCTCGCGGTGAGGCTCGCGGTGAGGCTCGCGGTGAGGCTCGCGGTGGCGGCGGTGGCTGCGGTGGCTGCGGGTTGGGTGTCAGAGGGTGCCATGTCTTCTCCGGGTCTTGAGGTCGTAGGCTTCTTACAACGTTGTAAAGCTATGCTGTCGCGATCATCGGCAGGCAGTCAACCCCCGTCTCGGTTCCTTCCTGCTCAGTTGGGCCATCGACTCCGGACCGAATTCGGCGTGGCGGCACGTGGCACGCCGCGTCGAGGGTTCCAAACTGAGCAGGAAGGGACGCCCTAGATCAGCTGTCGAGGGCGAAGAGGCGCCAGGTAGCGGTGTGGGAGGCGCCCGGCTCGAGGCGGATCACGTCGGTTCCGCTCGTGAAGGCGTCGGGAGGGCACGTCATCGGCTCGACCGCGAGGCCGAGCCGATTCGGGGCCGGCGGGAGCTTGTCGGCCGTGTGGACCTGGATCCACGGGCACGCCCGGTCCCATGCCATCCCCACGCCGGTCCCGCGCGCCGGGTCTCGGAGCAGGACGCGCGCGGCGCCGTGGTCGTCGAACGCGATGCCCGTGAACGCGTGGTCGATCTGCGTCACGCCGAGGGGCCGCGGCGCGCGGAAATCGAACGCGTGGCCCGCCACGGGCCGCTCGCCGACGGGCAGGAGCCTGCCGGGGGTGACGTCGAGGTACGTGTCCGCGGGGAGCTCGAACACCCACTCGTCGAGGGGCGATTCGCCCGCCACGAGGTACGGGTGCGGGCACACCCCGTACGGCGCGGCCTCTCCCCCGGCATTCACGGCCCGCACCTCCCATGTAAGGCCGCCGGCCTCCGGCGATGCCCCGCCGTCGAGCGCGTAGCGTGCCTCGAGCCGCACGGCGAACGGGTATCCCGGCTCCGCACCTGAGTCGGACCCGTCGGAATCGGGCCCGCCGAGCTCGAGCGCGAGGGTCACCGAGCGCTCGTCAGCCCGGACGAGCGACCACTCCCGCGTGAACGCGAAGCCGTGCAGGGCGCAGCCCCGCTCGGGTTCGTTGAGCGGCACGAGGTGAGTGGCGCCGTTGTACGTGTAGCGCCCGTCGGCGAGCCGGTTCGGCCACGGCGCCGCGATGATCCCGCGGTAGTCCGGGATCGGCCCGCCCTCCGCGAAGGGGACCACGAGGTCGCGCCCGCGGAACGTGAGCTTCCGCAGCGCGCCGGCGTGCGCCGTGACGACGGCGGCATAGTCGCCGGAGCGGAGCTCGAACTCGCGGGGCACTGCACTGCGTTCCACGCGATCCGGAGCAACCTGTTCGGATTCCATTGATCTCCTTCACGAAGCGCGCCGTCGCGGCCGCCATTGTCAACGTTCACAGTCTGGTGCATCAGCGCGAAATCCTCGAAGCCCTGCCCAGACTGCGGTCCTTGCCCGGCCCAGGGTTCCCCGGCTCAGATCTCCGGCCCACGTCCCCTGCTCAGATTCCTTGCGCCAACCGGTAGTAGGCGGCGTTCCATTGGAGTTCGCGGGCGAAGCCGCGGACGGTGGTGTCCTGGTCGATGACGAGGAGTTCGGTGCCGGCCATGCGGGCGTAGTCCTCGAAGGCCTCGATGCCCAGGGCGGTGCTCATGACGGTGTGGTGGGCGGCGCCGGCCTCGAGCCACGCGGTGGCGGAGGTGTGGAAGTCGGGGGCGGGCTTCCACACGGCCCGGCCCACGGGGAGCTTGGGCAGCGGGGCGGAGGGCTCGACGACCTCGACCGCGTTGGCGACGAGCCGGAACCTGTCGCGCATGTCAGACAGGGCGACGACGACGGCGGGGCCCGGGTCCGCGGTGAACACGAGCCGCACGGGGTCGTCCTTGCCGCCGATGCCGAGAGGGTGGACCTCGAGGGAGGGCCGGGCGGTGGTCAGCGATGGGCTCACCTCGAGCATGTGGGCGCCGAGGATCCGCTCGGCCCCGGGCGTGAGGTCGTACGTGTAGTCCTCCATGAGCGAGGCCCCGCCGGGCAGGCCCGCGCCCATGACGTTCGCGGCGCGGACCAGGATCGCGGTCTTCCAGTCGCCCTCGGCCCCGAAGCCGTAGCCGGCGGCCATGAGCCGCTGCACGGCCAGGCCGGGGAGCTGGCGGAGGGAGCCGAGGTCCTCGAAGCTCGTGGTGAACGCCCCGAACCCGCCGGCCTCGAGGAAGGAGCGCAGGCCGAGCTCGATCGCGGCGCCGTCGCGCAGGGACTCGTGCCGGCCGCCGCCGCGGCGCAGCTCGGGGGCTACGTCGTAGAGGTCCTCGTACTCGGCGGTGAGGGCGTCGACGTCGGCCGGGTCGGCGCCGTCGACCGCCGCGGCGAGCTCGTTGACGCCCCACGTGTTGACCTGGACCCCGAGCCGGGCCTCGGCCTCGGTCTTGTCCCCCTCGGTCACGGCGACGTAGCGCATGTTGTCCCCGAAGCGGGCGAGCCTGAGCGACCTGGTCGCGGCCCAGCCCGCGGCAGCGCGGGCCCACGTGCCGATCCTCTCGGCGACGCGGGGGTCGCTGACGTGGCCGACGACGGTCTTCCGGGGCACGCCGAGGCGGGACTGGATGTACCCGAACTCGCGGTCGCCGTGCGCGGCCTGGTTCAGGTTCATGAAGTCGAAGTCGATTTCGCCCCACGGCAGCTCGACGTTGGCCTGGGTGTGGAAGTGCAGGAGCGGCTTGCCCAGGGCGGACAGGCCCGCGATCCACATCTTCGCCGGCGAGAACGTGTGCATCCACGCGATCAGGCCGACCACGCGGTCGTCGGCGTTGGCCTCGAGCGCGATCCGCCGGATCGCGTCCGCATCCGTCAGCACGGGCTTCCACACGAGCCGCACCGGCACGGCCGGGGCGTCGCCGAGCTCGCGGGCGATCGCCTGGGACTGCTCGGCGACCCGGGCCAGGGTCTCGGGCCCGTACAGGTGCTGGCTCCCGGTGAGGAACCAGACCTCGTAGGCCTCGAGCGAGGGAGCCCCGGATCGTGCGGACTGCGGGCGGGTGAGTTCAGCGGTCATGGGAGTCTCCAACGAGGGATTCGGGAAGGGGCGGGCAGTAGGGCTCGGCCGTCAGCGGCCGTAGACGTTCTGGTAGCGGGCGTGGAGCGAGGCGATGTGTTCGGGCGCGATCGGCAGCGGCTCGCCGAGCTGCCGGGCAATGTGCACCGTGCGGGCGACCTCCTCGCACATCGCCGCGGCCTTGACCGCGTCCCGCGGCGTCGGGCCGATCGTGAAGGGCCCGTGGTTCTGCATCAGCACCGCGGGCGATGCCGAGCCCCGCAGCGTCTCGACGATGCCGCGGCCGATCGAGTCGTCCCCGATGAGCGCGAACGGGCCCACCGGGATCTCCCCGCCGAACTCGTCGCCCATCATCGTCAGCACGCACGGGATCGGCTCGCCCCGTGCGGCCCACGCCGTCGCGTACGTCGAGTGCGTGTGCACGACTCCCCCGACCCCGGCCAGGTGCCGGTACACGTAGGCATGCGCGGCAGCGTCCGACGACGGCGACAGCCCCGGATTGCCCCACTCACCGCCGTCGGGCCCCGGCAGAGAATCCACGGAAACTCCATGAAGATCCGTCACGACCATGAGCTCCGGGGCCAGGTCCTGGTAGGAAACCCCGGAGGGCTTGATGACCATCAGATCATGCCCCGGGACACGGGCCGAGACATTCCCGGCCGTCCACACCACGAGCCCGTACCGCGTCAGCTCCGCATGCAGCGCGCACACCTCCTCGCGCAGCCGCTCGATCTCGGCCTCGAGCGGGGTCGGGAGCGAAGCGGGGGCGCTCAAGCCGGCACCTCCTCGGAAGCGAGATGCTCGGCGGCCTGATGCTCGGCGGCCCCGCGCTCTGCAGCCAGATGCTCCGCGGCCCCACGCTCAGTAGCCAGATGCTCGCCGACGTTGCCCGCGGTGCCGGGCTCCGCCGTCGTCCGCTCTCCAACCAGCCCCGAGCGCGCGGCGCGCTGGAGGCGCTTGAGCCGGTGCATGGCCTGGCTCGCGCCGCGGCCGAAGTGGTCGTGAAGCTCGCGGTATTCGGCGTACAGCGCCTCGTACGCGGCGACGTTCTCGGGGA
>NZ_JBKZWT010000530.1:0-1433 GCF_047759905.1 Sinomonas sp. G460-2
TATTCGGTCGACGGCGATTCGATGCCCAAGAAGCGACCAAGAACACGCTGGTACGGATCCGTCCTCATGTCGCTGGAAAAATCTTGCACCGTCCATGTGGGACCGATTGACCACCCACTGCGACCGTGGAGTGTTTCGGAGTCTTGAACGAACCTTTCGCAGACCTTGCATGACTTGTCCGAGGTGTCAGTCAGCGGTTTGGCATCTCCGGTTTCAAATGCGTAAGTCACCGTATTCAACCAGTACTGCGTGAAGGCCGCGAAGCCCTCCTTGGTGTTCTGCTTCGCGGCCTCGGGCAGGACGGGCTTGGGGAGATTCCGCGCGGGACCCCTCGAGCTCGCCGGGGTGGGTCGGGAGTCCGGAGTCGGCGGAGCGCTCGAGGACCCCGACAAAACAGAAGGCCCCGACGAGGACGTACCCGACGGCACCGCGTCGCCGGGACCCGAGCCGCACGCGGCCAGCCCCAGACCGAACACGACGACCGCGGCGAGCCCCGCAGAGCGAGACGCACGCCGAAAAGCCAGGCGAAAGACCAAGCGAAAAGCGAAGCGAAGAGCCAAGCGAAAAGCCAAGCGAAAAGCCAAGCGAACAGAACGATAGAGCGCCATTGACGTCCCCCAAGCCATCGGTGCGAATTCCCGCGCTAAGACAAGACGTACGACGGCGCGACGACCCCACCGTAACCACGGCTCACGACGCCTAAGTTCGTCTCAACCGAAAACTCAGTGGCGCAACGACGGGCTCCTCAGTGGCCGCCAGCTACCGCGCCGCGCGATGCAGAGCGCGGTGCAGCGAGATGGCCCTGCGCATGGAGGCGCGGGCGCGCTTGCGATCGCCGGAGGCGTCGTAGGCGAGCCCGAGGCGGTACCAGACGCGCCAGTCGCTCGGAGCGGCCTCTGCGTCGGCCTGGAACGCGGGGAATTCGGCGTCGGCCGCGTCCCGCACGATCCGGCCTCCCGCAGTCCGCGGGAGATTGTCCTCGGGAAGCCCGCCCTCGGCCTCGAGCTCCCTGCCCAGCCGCTCGAGCCCGGCACCGAACATGAGCTCGCGCGCGAGCGCCCACGCCCCGATGATCGGGAGCACGAGGTACGCGGCGCCGATGGCCTTCGCGACGGGCTGCGGGTCCGCGAGCAGGAGAACGGCCCGGTCGAACGTCAGGACCAGGTAGAACACGAGCAGCAGGGCGATGCCCGCGACCCACAGCTTGGTCCGATGGGCCTTGATCCACTCCACGCGGTCAGAGCCCCAGATCGAGATAGCCGTCGAGCCCGACCGTCAGGCCGGGATGCGCCGCGACGGAACGCAGGCCTAGGAGCACGCCGGGCATGAACGACGCGCGGTCGAAGGAATCGTGTCGGATCGTGAGCTGCTCCCCCGGGCCGCCGAGCAAGCGCATCCCGGCATAGCTTTCGAGTTCATCGACGACGACCGCT
>NZ_JBKZWT010000531.1:0-1424 GCF_047759905.1 Sinomonas sp. G460-2
CGCCCCGGGGGCGGGTCCGGCGACTGCCAAGGACGCGTCGGCGAAGGAAGCGGAGGCGTGGTCGCGTCTGCCCGAGGCACTTCGGCGGAGCGCCGAATCGACCGATCCGGTCCGGGCCGTTCAGGCGCTCGCCCAAATCCGCGCCCTCGCGGTCACTGCGGCGGATCGCGGGCTACTCGATCGGGTCAACGCGCGAGGCTCCGACGCAGCCGCGACGGACGGAGAGCTCATCGACCGCCTCGAGCGTGAGGGCCAGCGGCTCGACGGCTTCACCTCAGAGGTCCTCTCGGCCGAGCTCATCGCGCCGGACACGGACGTGGGCGGGGGCACCGCCGTCGTCCGCGCCCGGGTGGTGAGTTCCGGGTACGCGACGCTCAGCGCCGCGGGCCGCGAAATATCGGCGCCGGGCGCGGGCCGGGACCAGACACTCCGGATCGTCCTCGAGCGTGCCGGTGAGGCTTGGCGTGTCGCCCGGATTCTCGCGACATGAGCACGGCGGAGCTCGCCGCGTGACGCGGTCGCGTCATGATCGGAACGGTCCGCAACGTCTCCGAACGAGGGCCTGCGGCCTGCCTATGATCGGAGAATGACAGCCTCCAGCTACTTCCGGTACCCCCATGTCCACGGCGAGCTCGTCGCGTTCGTGGCCGAGGATGACGTGTGGCTCGCCCCGGTGGAAGGCGGCCGGGCGTGGCGGATCTCGGCGCTCCAGCTCCCTGCCCGCAACCCGCGCTTCACCCCGGACGGCGGCAAGGTCGTCTGGAGCGTCGTCCAGGGCACGGCACCGGAGGCCGTGGCCGCGGACGTCGATGGCGGCGGCTTCCACCAACTCACCTACTTCGGGCACCAGAGCACCCGTGTCAAGGGCTTCGACCCGCGCGGCCGCGTGATCGTCACGAGCGCCCACAACCAGTCCGACGCGCGGCACACGCACGCGTACGCGATCCCGGTCGACGGCGGGTGGCTCGAGGAGCTCCCGTACGGCCCGGTCGATTCGGTCGCGTTCGGGCCGTCCGTCGGCGACGAGCGTCCCGTGGTCGTCGGCACCGTGCTGTCCCGCGAGCCCGCGGCGTGGAAGAGGTACCGCGGCGGCGCGATGGGCAAGCTGTGGGTCGACGCCGACGGCGGCGGCGAGTTCCGGCTTCTCACGCCGGGGCTTGACGGCAACCTGAGCGACCCCATGTGGATCGACGGCCGGATCGCCTTCCTGTCCGATCACGAGGGCTACGGCAACGTGTATTCGGTACGCCGCGACGGCTCCGACCTGCGCCGACACACGGACTTCGACAGCTTCTACGCAAGGCACGCGAGCTCGGACGGCGAGCGGATCGTCCTCGAGTCCGCTGGCGAGCTCTGGCTCCTCGAGGGCCTCGACGCGGAGCCGCGTCGGATTGAGGTCGCGCTCGGCTCGGCGTCGACCGCGC
>NZ_JBKZWT010000532.1:0-1417 GCF_047759905.1 Sinomonas sp. G460-2
CCCGTGCCGACCCGGGTCCGCTCCCGCGGCCTCTCCCGGTCGAAACTGCCGAGGACGGCGGGATGCCGCCCAGCAATCTGGGGACCTGAGTGGAGAAAACAGAGCGCCCCCGGTCCTCGGACCGGGGGCGCTGCTCACCTTGAAACCAAGGCTAAAACGTGGAGCCTAGGGGATTTGAACCCCTGACCTCTTCGATGCGAACGAAGCGCTCTACCAACTGAGCTAAGACCCCGTGGTGCTTGGTGCGGGTTCAACCTTACTGGGCTGCGGGCCTCAAAACAAATTCGCGGGGCCCTCCTCGCGGCCCGCTAGCCACTCGCTGAAAGTGATCGTTCCGAACTCTGTTCCGGGCGCAAGATTGCGCTCCTCGGAGAAGTATCGGCCGAACGTTCCGGGCAGCGGGAGCTCGAGAACTCGTGCCCGCGATCCCGTCGCCTCGCGCCACTCGTCGGCGAAGTCCCGCACCGGCCGCGTCTCGGGGCCGCTGACAGTCCGCAGCGAGTGTCCCGAGAACTCCTCGGACGCTGTGTCCACGAGCGCCCGCGCGACGTCCCGCACGTCGATCGGCTGAAGCCTGGCCGCGCGCACTGACGGTACGATCCGCAGGCGCTCGGTGGAGCGGAAGATCGAGTCCAGAAGCGAGTGGAACTGGGCGGCGCGGACGATCGCGGTCGGCAGCTTCGCCTCCCGGTACACGAACTCCTTCGCGGCCTTCGAGCGGTAGTACCCGATGGGGAGCTCGTCGCACTGGGCAATGGAGAGCATGACCGCGCGCCGGACCCCTGAGCCGTGGGAGGCCGCGAGGAGCCTCCGGCCCGCCTCGGCGAATCGCTTCTGGGCGGCGCCCCCGCGGCCCTCGAGGGTGTCCACGACGACGTCCACCCCATCGAGCGCGGCCGCGAGCCCCTCCCCCGTGGCCGCGTCCGCTGACAGGTATTCGACGCCGTCGAGCGCCGCGCTGGGCGGCGGTGCCTTGCGGCTGAGGGAGCGGACCGAGAAGCCCCGCGCGAGCGCTTCGCGGACCACGGCGGATCCTGCTTGACCTGTGCCGCCTGCGGCCAGGAGAACCGTCATGGCTCGAGCCTAGTCCGCCCCTCGTGGCGGCCGGAAACCGCTCGGCGGCTAGGCCCGGCGGCGCTGGAGGACGGCGTCGAGGTTGCCGAGGGCACCGCGGGCGGCAGGGCGCGGAACCGTCGGGACTCCCGGGGCCGGGGTGGCGTCCGGCTTGGGCTTGAGCGTGACCTTGGTGGCCGGCTTGGGCTGCTCCGGGGCGGCAAGGGGATCTGGGGCGTTTCGCTCGGCCTTCGCGGAGTCGACGTAGGAGGGCTTCGGGAGATCGACGGGCTTCCACTCAGGCCCGTGCTCCGCGCCGTCCATGCCCGCGGCCTCCGAGGCAGTCTCTTGCGCCGCGCGAGCG
>NZ_JBKZWT010000533.1:0-1380 GCF_047759905.1 Sinomonas sp. G460-2
GGGACTGTCAGATAAACGGTGTGCGGGGTCTCGGCGGTTTCAGTGAGTGGTTCTGTCGAACCGGTCCGCGAAGGTGATCGCGAACGCGTTGAGAGCAGGCTTCCACCTGATCGCCCAGCGTGCCCTACCGCCTCCGGTCGGGTCAAGGGAGCGGGTGACCAGGTAGAGGCACTTCAGTGCGGCAGCCTCGTTCGGGAAGTGGCCCCGCGCTCTGACGGCCCGGCGGTAGCGGGCGTTGATCGACTCGATCGCGTTCGTCGTGCAGATCACGCGCCTGATCTCCACGTCGTATTCGAGGAACGGCACGAACTCCGCCCACGAGGATTCCCAGAGCCGCACGATCGCCGGGTAGCGCTCACCCCAGTCCTTGGCGAACTCGGCGAAGCGGTCCTTGGCCGCGGCCTCGGACGGTGCGGTGTAGACCGGCTTGAGCGCCCTGACGATCGCGTCGCGGTGCTGCCGGCCCGCGTACCGGAACGAGTTCCGGATCAGGTGCACGATGCACTGCTGGACCACGGTGCGCTCCCACGTGGTGGTGATCGCCTCCGGCAGCCCCTTGAGCCCGTCGCACACTGCGATGAACACGTCCTCGACGCCGCGGTTCTTCAGCTCGGCGAACACGCTCAGCCAGAACCTCGCCCCTTCGCCTCCCTCGCCCCCGGCCCAGATCCCCAGGATCTCCCGCTCTCCATTCGCGCTCACCCCCATGACCACGTAGAACGGGGTGTTGCGCACCTGGCCGTCTCTGACCTTCACGACGATCGCGTCCACGAAGATCACCGGGTAGACCGGATCGAGGGGGCGGGAGGACCATTCAGAGAGCTCCCCGGCGACCTTCTCCGTGATCTTCGAGACGGTGTCCTTGGAGACCTTCGCCCCGTAGACCTCGTCGAAATGCGCGGCGATCTCCCCGGTGGTCAATCCGCGGGCGGAGAGCGAGAGCACGATCTGGTCGATGCCCTCCAGGCGGCGCTTTCGCTTGGGCACGATCACGGGCTCGAAGGAGCCCTCCCGGTCCCTGGGCACCTCGATCTCCACCGGTCCGATCTCCGTCAGCACGGTCTTCCTCCGAGTGCCGTTTCGCAGGTTCGAGCCCAGCGGAACCTGCCCGTGCTCGTGGCCCAGATGCTCGGTGAGCTCTGCCTCGAGCGCAGTCTCGAGCACCTGCTTCGTCAGCTCGGACAGCAGCCCGCCCGGGCCGACAAGCCCGACGCCCTTCTCTTTCGCCTGGGCAAGCAGCTGCTCGGCGAGCTGCCTGTGGTCGATGATCTCTCCGGTCACAGGATCGACCATCACATCAGAATCAATCTCGGTCGTGTCCGACACGGCCTGTCCTTCCAGTCAGGCCGAGTCCCCACCCACCGTTATCCGGACAGTCCC
>NZ_JBKZWT010000534.1:0-1379 GCF_047759905.1 Sinomonas sp. G460-2
AACCCACTGTAGGACCCGGCACCGACACTCTAGATTTAGCGAGTCGCAACCTCTTGACAGTCAGGCCCTTGTGAGAGTTACTTTCAATTCATGGCTACTTCCAAGATCTCCTCGGTCGCGGCATCCGCGGAGGCCCAGGCGGGACACCCCCGCCGGTGGTGGATCCTCGCGGCGCTTGCCCTCTCCCTCCTCGTCGTCGGCCTCGACGCCACCGTGCTCAACGTCGCGCTGAGCGACATCTCGCGCGCGCTCGGCGCGAGCACCACGGAACTCCAGTGGATCGTCAACGGCTACTCGCTCACCTCGGCGGTTCTGCTCATCCCCGCCGGGCTCCTCGGCGACCGCCTCGGGCGCCGCCTTGTCCTCGCGGTGGGCCTCGCCATCTTCGTGGCGGCGAGCGCTGTGGGCGCATTCGCGCAGAACCCCGCCGAGCTCATCGCCGCCAGGACCATCATGGGGATCGGCGCCGCGGCGGTCTTCCCGCTAGCGCTCTCGATCATCCCAACCGTCTTCGCGCCCGCCCAGCGCTCCAAGGCCGTGGCCGTCATGACCGCCGCGATGGGCGTCGGCATGCCCCTCGGACCGCTCGTGGGCGGCTGGCTGCTCGACAACTTCTGGTGGGGCTCGACGCTCCTCTTCAACGTGCCGACCGTCGCCGTGGCCCTCGCCGCGGGCCTCGCGCTCATCCCCGATACGCGGGATCCCAGCCCTCGGCGCGCCAACCTGTTCGGACTCCTGCTCACGGTCGCGGGCCTCACCGGCATCGTCTACGGGATCACGCAGGTTCCGATCGACGGCTGGGGTTCGGCGACCACCCTCGTGCCGCTGTGCGGCGGGGTTGCGCTGCTCGTCGCGTTCGGCGTCCTCGAGGCGCGCAGCGCCGAACCGCTCCTGGACCGCCGCCTCATCGGATCGCGCCTCTTCGTGTGGCCGACGGTCGCGACGGCCCTGACCTCATTCGTCATGATGGGGCTCCTGTTCGCGATCCCGCTGTACCTCCAGGCCTACCTCGGCGACTCGGCCCTCATCACGGGGCTCAAGCTCATGCCGATGATGCTCACGCTCGTCATCGGCTCGGGCATCTCGACGAGGCTCGGATCTCGGCTCGGGCTCAGGGTGCTCGTGCCCGCGGGGATCGTCATCTCGTCGGTGGGGTTCCTCGCCCTCCTGGGGATCACGCCGTCGTCCGACTACTGGCCCCTCTTCGCAACGCTCGCCGTGACCGGCTTCGGGTTCGGTGTCGCGATGCCTCCGGCCATGGCCGCGATGCTCGACGCCCTCCCGGACGGAGTCCAGAGCACGGGGACCGCGCTCAATCTGTCCGTCCGGCAGACCGTCGGCGCGCTCGGCGTCGCGGTCCTCGGAAGCATCCTCACGGC
>NZ_JBKZWT010000535.1:0-1371 GCF_047759905.1 Sinomonas sp. G460-2
AGCTCCCCGTCGACCCAGCGGCGGCCCAGCTCGCGGGCGTGCTCAAGGACCCGAACGGCCTCGAGTTCACCGTGGGCTTCGTGGACGGCGTGGTCCGCCCCGAGGATCTCGACGTCGCGGCGCGCAACCTCCGCGACCTCGCCCCGAAGGCCCCCGCGTTCCTCCCATGGGCGCTCAAGCAGGCCGTGCGCCTGGGCGGCTCGCTCGCCCCGGTGGCCCCCGGTGTCGTCGTCCCGATCGCGCGGCGCGTGCTGCGCGAGATGGTGGGCCACCTCATCGTCGACGCGTCGGACGCCCGGCTCGGGCCCGCCATCAAGAAGATCCGCAAGCCCGGGATCCGGCTCAACATGAACCTCCTCGGCGAGGCGATCCTCGGCCAGGGCGAGGCCGCCCGCCGCCTCGAGGGCACGCGCCGCCTCCTCGAGCGCGACGACGTCGACTACGCGTCGATCAAGGTCTCCGCGACCGTCGCGCCCCACAACCACTGGGCGTTCGACGAGGCCGTCGCGGACATCGTCGAGTCCCTCGCGCCGCTGTACCGCCTCGCGAGCTCGGGTGGGAGGGGCGGGACAGAAAAGGCTGCCGGCAAGCCCAAGTTCATCAACCTCGACATGGAGGAGTACAAGGACCTCGGCCTCACCATCGAGGTGTTCACGCGCCTCCTCGACCGCGAGGAGTTCCGCGGGCTCGAGGCCGGGATCGTGCTCCAGGCCTACCTCCCGGACGCGCTCGGCGCGATGATCCGCCTGCAGGAGTGGGCGGCGGATCGCGTGGCCAACGGCGGCGCCCCGATCAAGGTCCGCGTCGTGAAGGGCGCGAACCTCCCCATGGAGCTCGTCGACGCGGAGATCCATGGCTGGCCGGCCGCGACGTGGGGCTCGAAGCGCGAGAGCGACACGTCCTACAAGGCCGTCCTCGACTACGCGCTCCACCCCGAGCGGCTCGCGAACGTGCGCATCGGCGTCGCGGGGCACAACCTCTTCGACGTCGCGCTCGCATGGCTCCTCGCGAAGGCGCGGGGCGTCGACACCGGTGTGCGCGAGGGTGGGCGGGGTGGGCCCGAGGGCGCGGGGGGCGGGTCGAATCCTGTCGAGTTCGAGATGCTCCTCGGCATGGCCTCGGCGCAGGCCCAGGCGGTCCTCGCCGACGTGGGCCACCTCCTGCTCTACACGCCCGTAGTCCACCCGGGCGAGTTCGACGTCGCGATCGCGTACCTCATCCGCCGCCTCGAGGAGGGCGCGAGCCAGGACAACTTCATGAGCGCCGTCTTCGAGCTCGACGGCAACGAGGTCCTCTTCGAGCGCGAGAAGAAGCGCTTCCTCGCCTCGCTCGACGCGCTCGCCCGCCCGCCGTTCGCGGGCGCCATCCCCG
>NZ_JBKZWT010000536.1:0-1370 GCF_047759905.1 Sinomonas sp. G460-2
TGACGTGCGCCCTGAAAGTTGGAGACGACTTTTGCGTCGGGTTCATGCTAGCGCGGGGCCTGCTGGGAGGCCTGGGTTCGGTATTGCACCGGGCTCAGGCCTCCGAGCGTTTCCTTGATGCGTTCGTGGTTGTACCAGTGCATGTAGCCCGCAAGCTTGCCCTTGAACTCGTTCACGGTGGAGAACCGCCCAGGGCGGATGAACTCCTGTTTGAGGTGGGAGAAGAAGCTCTCGGCCTTGGCGTTGTCGAGGCAGTTGCCCTTGCGGGACATCGACTGGGTGAGCCCGCGCTCGTCGACCAGGCGCCTGTAGGCGCGGTGCTGGTAGTGCCAGCCCTGGTCGGAGTGGATCACGGTCTGCTTCGCCATGGGGTGGTTCTTCAGGGCTGTGGCGAGCATGTCGGTGACCAGTTGCAGGGTCGGCGAGGACCGCAGCGTGTAGGTGATGATCTCGCCGTTGAACAGGTCGATCACCGGTGAGAGGTAGAGCTTCTGGCCGGCCACGGTGAACTCGGTGACGTCGGTGGCCCACTTCTGGGCCGGCGCGGACGCGGTGAAGTCCCGTTCGAGGACGTTGGGCGCGATCCTGCCGATCTGCCCGCGGTAGGACCTGTACCTGCGCCGGCGCACCGGGCAGACGCAGCCCTCCTCGCGCATGAGCCTGCGGACGGTCTTGCCGCTGATGCGCAGCCCGTGACGGGTCCGCAGGACCACTCTCATGCGGCGGTATCCGTAGGCCCGGTACGCATTGGCGAACTCCTCCCTCAGGGCCGGCCGCGCCTCCGCGTAGCGGTCCGGGCGGACGGGTTTGGACCGGCGGTAGTAGTAGGTGCTCGAGGCCAGGCCGAGGAACTTCAGCAGCCGGGCCACGGGGTACTTGTGCTCCAGTGACGCGACGACGGCTACCTTCTGCGCGATCGTCGCTCTTGTGCCACCAGAGCCGCCAATTTTTTCAGCGTGGCGTTCTCCATCTCCAGCCGCGCGATCTTCTCCGCGTCGGTCTCCGGCCGCGATTCTGCCGCGGGCCGTCCCCGCTTCTTCGGCCGGAGCCCGTCCTCGCCCTCGTCCCGGTAGGCCTGGACCCACCGCGTGAGCACCGACCGGGTGCTGATCCCGAACCGCCCGAGCACGGTCTCGATCGATTCGCCCTCGAGCACGACGGCCCGCGCAGCGGCGATCTTCAGCTCCAACGGATACGACTGGTTCTTCCTCACATCGGCCAACCATAAGCCGCCCCGCCGACGGTACGTGCAGATCCACGTGCGCGCAGTCCTCGGCGAAACGCCCAGGGCCTTGGCCAGGCTCTTGGCCCCCAGACCGCCATCGACCAACGCCACCACGCGGGCCTTGGTCTTCCCATCGATCCGATCC
>NZ_JBKZWT010000537.1:0-1365 GCF_047759905.1 Sinomonas sp. G460-2
GCGTTGGCGCGCTCCCGGTCCAGCAGGACGCCGCCGATGTCCTCCTCGAGGGCGCGCAGGGTCCGAGACACGGAGGACTGGCTCACACCGAGGTGCTGGGCGGCAGCGGTGAACGAGCCGCTCTCGACGACGGCGAGCAGCGTACGCAGCTGGGGAACCGTAGGTGCCATGCATTCATGGTATGCCCAAGTGCACTAGATGTATTTGATTCATGGGAAGTCCGCGACGACAGTTGATGGCATGACGACCCGTCGCCTCGGCCTCACGGCCACTTTTGTCGCACTGGCCCTCGTCTGGGGAGCCAGCTTCCTGCTCATCAAGGAATCCCTTCTGGGCTTCACACCGGGCCAGGTGGCCGTGGGCCGCATTCTGCTCGGCGCCGTGACGCTCCGCATCATCATGGTGGTCGCGGACCGCGAGTGGCCGCGCGAGCGGGGTTTCTGGGGCCACATGGCCGTGGTCGGCCTGCTGTTCTGCGTCGTCCCGTTCAGCCTCTTCGCGTGGGCCGGCGAGTCGCTGCCCTCGGGGCTCTCCGCGATCCTGAACTCGTCGACGCCGCTCATGACCGCACTCTGGACGGCCGCGATCATCCCCGCCGAAAGGCTCGCCCCTCGGCAGGCGACCGGTGTCGCGGTGGGAGGCCTCGGCGTCGTCCTCGTCGTGGGGCCGTGGGGCCTCGCAGGCGACCCGGCCGCGCTCAGCGCCTTCTTCTCACCCACCCAGCCGACCCTTGCGGAGCTAGCGTGCCTCGCGGCGACGGCCTGCTACGGCTTCGGCTTCGCGTACATGCGCCGCTTCGTCGTGGGGCGGTACGACTACGACAGCCTCACCGTCTCGACCGTCCAGCTCACGGTCGCCGCCGCTGCAGCCCTCGCGCTCTCGCCGATCCTCGCGGCCGGGCCCATGCCCACCCTCACGCCCGTGCCGCTCATCGCGATCGCGGTGCTCGGCGTCTTCGGAACCGGCATCGCGTACCTCTGGAACACGGCTATCGTGCGGGCGTGGGGCGCGGTCGCGGCCTCGACGGTCACGTACGTCGCGCCGCTCGTCGGGGTGGCGCTCGGCGCGATCCTGCTCGGCGAGAGCCTTACGTGGAACCAGCCCCTCGGCTGCCTCGTGGTGATCGCGGGGATCATCGCCGTCCACCGGGGCCGGAGGGCGGCGGCCCGGCCAGCCGTCGCGCCGTCATCGGCCGGCACTGCGGCGTCGCCGGCGCCGGACGCGTCCCAACCCGTACGCGTTTAGCCGAAACCGTCGGCCGCGGGGCGTGTCCCGCACGCGGCGATTCCCGAAATCACACGGATCGCGGCGGCGCGGGGGGGGGGGGGGGGGGGGGGGGGGGGGGGGGGGGGGGGGGGGGGGGGG
>NZ_JBKZWT010000538.1:0-1347 GCF_047759905.1 Sinomonas sp. G460-2
GGCCCCGGGGCGCGCCACGAAGGCGCGGTTGGCGACCGTCCAGCCGACCTTGGCGTCCGTGCGGTCGCGGACGATGTCCCGCGCGGCCCGATGAGCCTCGACGAGGCGAGCGCCGATCTGCGGGTCCGGCGGCGGGAGCTGGGGCCTGGGGTCCTGGTCGACCGTCGGGCTCTGCCAGTCCTCCTGCGCCTCGGGGGCGGCGGTCATCATCCGGCGCATCGTCGTCATCATGGCGAGCATGTTCGGTTCGTTCATGGTCGCGACCCATTCGACGCCCGCAAGGATCGAGGTGGCTTCGGCGACGTATCGCGAGAATCGTTCGCCGGCGCGATCGCTGAGCCATCCGCCTTCATCGGCGAACCAGCGGGGGACCGTGAAGTGATTCAGAGTCACCACCGGCGTGATCCCGAGCGCGAGTGCGGTGTCGATCATCCGGCGGTAGTGGGCGAGTTCGGCGAGTGAGAACCGCCCCGGGAGCGGTTCGATCCGGGCCCACTCGATGCCGAACCGGTACGTGTTGAGGCCCGCGTCCGCGAGGAGCAGCATGTCCTCGGAGAAGCGGTGGTAGCTGTCCACGGCGTCGCCGCTGGGCTCCATGCCGGGCACGGTCTGCTCCTGGACCCACCAGTCGCTGTTGAGGTTGTTGCCCTCGATCTGGTGCGGCGCCGTCGAAGCTCCCCAAAGGAAGCCGCGCGGGAAGTCGTTCATTGTTCGTGAAACCTTTCATTTTCTGGGAGAAGCTGGCTTTGGGGGAAGCGATCCGTCGGGATCAGGCGGCCGACCAGCCGCCGTCACTCGGCAGGACGGCGCCGTTGACGTTGGCAGAGTCGTCGCTCAGCAGCCACGTGATCGCGGCGGCGAGCCTCTCCGCGTCGGCGACGGGCGAGCCGACGGCCTGCATGAGGGGGAAGACCCGGCCCGCGGCGAATTCGCTGCGGACGGCGGCCTCGATGTTCGTGGCGACCGCCCCGGGCGCCACGGCGTTCGCCCGCACGCCCCGGGGTCCGTACATGAACGCAGTGTTCTTCGTGAGGCCGATGACGGCGTGCTTCGACGCGGTGTAGGCGACGCCGGCCGCGGAGCCGCGCAGCGCCGCTTCCGAGGCGACGTTGACAATAGAGCCGCCGCCGCCCGCGAGGAGGAGGGGAAGCGCCGCCCGGGTCAGACGCATCGGCGCAGTGACGTTGACACCCATGACGCGCTCCCACGTGGCGTCGTCGACCTCGCCCACGGGCAGGAAGCCGTCCATGATGCCCGCGACGTTGGCCACGCCGTGCAGCTCGCCGTCGCACGCGGCGATGATCTCGTCGAGGGTGTGGCTGTCGGCGACGTCGCCCGCCACGGTCC
>NZ_JBKZWT010000539.1:0-1342 GCF_047759905.1 Sinomonas sp. G460-2
GACCGGGTGGCCGAACGGGAGGTCGCGCTCGAAGCGCCGCCGCTCGTCGTCGTCGAGCGCGTTGAGCGCGTAGGCACCGGTCAGCAGGTGCAGCTGATCATCCATGGCTCACTCCCAACACGTCTCTCAGACGGATCATCCCGTCGCGAATTCTGGTCTTCACGGTGCCGAGGGGCAGGCCCAGGGCGTCGGCGACTTCCCCGTAGGTGTAGCCGCCGTAGTAGGCGAGCCGGATGGCCTCGCGCTGCACCTCGGTGAGCGATTCGAGCGCCCGGTGCACTCGCTCGCTCTCGAGCGCCACCTCGACCCGGTGCTCGACGTCGTCGTAGCTCTCGCGGAACTCCTTGACCCCCTCGCGGAGGTCGCGATCGGCGGAGGCCTGAGCGGCGCGGACCCGGTCCACGGCCCGCCGGTGCGCCATGACGGTGATCCACGCCCTTGCACGGCCGCGGTCCGCATCGAATCGCTTGGCCTGCTGCCAGATCTCGAGGAACACCTCTTGCGTGACTTCCTCGCTCTGGGCGGGGTCCCTCACGACCCGGAGCACGAGGCCATGGACCAGCGGTGCCAGCGCGTCGTACAGGCTCCCGAAGGCATCCTGATCGCCGCGCGCCACTCGCCCCATGAGCTCATCGATGTCCGGGCCCGGGGTGCCCCCGGCGTCTCGGTCTGGCATATAGACAACTGTCTCATGTCCGCCCATAGCCCTCCGTCACATGCCAGCGCCGACGGCACCTCGCGGACCGCCCTGCAGGAAGAATTCGGAGCGGAGGGGGGTGCGGATTGGAGGCGTAGGGTAAGAGAGCCATGACAGCAGACCACACGACCTTCTCGTTCCGCTCGATCGCTCTGCCTGTCTTCCTCCCGGCTCTCCTGTTCTCGACCGGCGAGGGCGCCATCCTGCCGATCATCCCCATCGCTGCGCACAATCTGGGCGCGACGCTCGCGCTGGCCGGCCTCGTCTCGTCGATGGTCACCGTGGGCACCCTCGCGGGCGACATCCCGAGCGGCTGGGTCGTGTCCCGCCTCGGCGAGCGCGTGTCGATGATCGTGGCCGCGTTCGTCGCGCTGGGCGGGATCGTCGTGAGTCTGCTCGCGCCGAACCCCTGGGTCCTCCTGGTCGGGGTCTTCCTCGAGGGCCTCGCGACGGCCGTGTTCGCCCTCGCGCGGCACGCGTTCATGACCACGCGGGTGCCGCTGCGCTACCGCGCGCGGGCGCTCTCGACGCTCGGGGGCGTGTTCCGCGGCGGCTGGTTCGTCGGCCCGCTCATCGCGTCCGCGGTCATCACCGCGACGGGGACGCCGCAATCGGCGTTCTGGATCTTCGCGGTGGCGTGCGTGC
>NZ_JBKZWT010000054.1:0-18450 GCF_047759905.1 Sinomonas sp. G460-2
GCGGGTGCTCTGCGAGCTCGTGTCCGTGCTCGTCGTCACGCTCGGGAGGACCACCTGATCGCCCTCGGTGAGTCCCGTGAGCACCTCGGTGCGGCCGTTTGCGGTGATGCCGGTCGTGATCGCGACGGTCTGCTCCGCGCCGTTGCGCTGGACGCTCACGGTCTGACGGGTTCCGGCCGCCGTGATGGCGAGCGTCGGGACCACGAGCGCGTTGCTGGCGGTCGAGGTGGTCACCGAGATGTTGGCGCTCTCGCCGAGCCGGACCGTGGCCGGCGGGTTCGCGATCGAGACCGTCACGGAGTACGTGACCACGCCGCTCGTCGTGGTCGACGTCGCGGCGATCGAGGTCACGGTGCCGGTCACGGCGGCCGCGTTGGCGTCGGTCTTGATGGCAGGGAACGTGAACGTCGCGGCCTGGCCGACCTTCATCGCGGCCACGTCGGACTCGGAGAAGCCCGCGACGACCTGAAGATGGCCCGTGTCGGTGAGCGTCACGAGGCCCGAGCTAGATGACGAGCTCGACGCCGAGCCCGAACCGGCGGAGCCGGCGCCCGTCGAGCCCGACGACGCCGAGGAACCGGAGCTCGAACCGCTGCCCGCGCTGGCGCCGACCACGGCACCGATCGCCGTCACGGTCCCGTCGGAGGGCGCCTTGACGGTGCAGTCTGCGAGGTTCTTCTGGTCGGTCTGCAGGGCGATCTGCGACGACGTCGTGTTGCTGGGCGCCGCGTTGGCCTGCGAGTTCTGGGCGGAGTTGAGCGAGACCTGCGCGGAGGCGATCTGCTGCTGATCCTTGAGCGCGGTGCTCTGCTGCTGGTTCTGGGCCTGCGTGAGCGACTGCTGGTCCTTCGTGAGCTGCGCCTGCGCCGAGGTCAGCGCGTTCTGGTCCGGCACGTTGTTGGGGTTCGCGGTCGCCGTCGCCTGAGCGGACGTGACGTTGGCCTGATCGGTGTCGACCTGCTTCTGCGCGTTGGCCACGGCCGCAGCCTGCTGCTGCGCGTCGAGCGCCTGGGTCTGCTGGGCGTTCGCGAGCTGCTGCTGGGCCTGGGACACCGAGTTGGCCGACTGCGCCGCCTGCTGTCCCGCCTGCGCAACGGCGGAGTCGAGGGCCGCCTGCGCGGAGTCGACGGCGTTCTGCTGGTTGGTCGGGTCGATGTCGACGAGCTCCTGGCCGGCCTTGACCGCCTGGCCCACGCTCACCTTGACCGCCGTGACGGGGCCTGAGCAGTTGCCAGGTCCCACGGCGGTCGTGGTCGTCGAGGACACATTCCCCGTCGCCGTCGCCGTCGCGTCGAGGGTCGCGCGGCTCACCGCGACGGTGCGGGAGCTCACGGTGCTCGCGGGCTTCGCCGTGGCGGTGATGGTCGCGTAGGTGCCGCCCGCGAGGAGGAGGGCGGCGACTCCGAGAGCGGAGTTGATGACGACGGTTCTTCGGTTCACGTCAGAAATGTAGGAACGGATCCTATGCGTGGGCTGTGCGGAAACGGGGTTCCACCCATGGATGACCCCGCGTGACTTCCGCACAGTTCACGGGGAGGCTTCGCGTCGGGGCGCGCCCTAGTCCTCGAGGAGGATGGGTCCCCGCACAGGTTCATCCCGCCGGGCGTCGCGCGCTCGAGTCGCGCGTCCTAGCGTGGAACAGTCAGCTACCTCAGGAGGCGACATGATCCAGGCAACCGACCTGGCGAAGGTCTACGGCGAGAAGACCGCCGTCGACGGTGTCACGTTCACCGTGGAGCCCGGCCGGGTTACCGGCTTCCTCGGGCCCAACGGCGCCGGCAAGTCCACCACGATGCGCATGATCATGGGCCTCGATGCGCCCACGCGCGGGACCGTCACGGTCAACGGGGCGCCGTATATCAAGCACAAGGCCCCCCTCCGGGAGATCGGTGCGCTGCTCGAGGCGCGCGCGGTCCACCCGGGACGCACCGCCTTCAGCCACCTCTCGGCGCTCGCCGCGACCCACGGGATTCCCGCGAAGCGTGTCCACGAGGTCATCGAGATGACGGGCCTCGGCGCCGTCGCCAAGAAGAAGGTCAAGGGTTTCTCCCTCGGCATGGGTCAGCGCCTCGGCATCGCGGCCGCCCTCTTGGGCGACCCGCAGGTCGTGGTCCTCGACGAGCCGGTCAACGGCCTCGACCCCGAGGGGGTCGTGTGGGTCCGCAACCTGGTGAAGTACCTCGCGAGCACGGGTCGCACCGTCTTCCTCTCGAGCCACCTCATGAGCGAGATGGCGCAGACCGCGGACCATCTCATCGTGATCGGGCGCGGCAAGATCCTCGCCGACGCGCCGATCCAGGAGGTCATCGACAGCCAGGGCAAGGCCCGCGCGCGCGTCCGCACGGACCGCCCCGAGGACCTCTCGCGCCTGCTCGCCCGCTCGGGCGTTTCGATCCAGGCCCCCGAGCGCGAGGTGCTCGAGGTCAGCGGCCTGGACCCCCGCAGCATCGCGCAGATCGCGCTCGACAACCGCGTCCTCGTCTACGAGCTCACGCCCCTCCAGGCTTCGCTCGAGGAGGCCTACATGCAGCTCACGAAGGACGAGGTCGAGTACCGCTCCGACGAGGGCGCTGCGGCCGGCCACCCGGGCGGCGCGCACGCCGCCCAGCCCGCTCCCGCCGAGGCCCAGGAGGCATCCCGATGAGCACCACCGCAGTCCAGCCGCATCGGCACGCTTCCGCCCAGGCCGAGCGTGTTCCCGGGCCCAACTTCTTCCGGGTGCTCAACTCGGAGCGCATCAAGATCCTCTCGCTCCTCTCGACCCGCATCCTCCTGCTGTGCGCGATCGCGCTCATGGTCGGCTTTGCGGCGCTCCAGGCGTGGGGCGTCGGCCAGCTCAGTCAGTCGCTCAAGAGCGGCGGCGCCGGACCGCGCGAGGCGGTCAACATCGCGGCAGTCCTCCCGCACGTGCCCGTCGCGGGTGTGACGTTCTCCCAGCTCATCATCGGCTCGCTCGCCGTGCTCATGATCAGCGGCGAGTTCACCACCGGGATGTCCCGCGCGACGTTCGCGGCGGTCCCCACGCGCTGGCCAGTCCTCACAGCGAAGGCCGTCTACACGATCGTGATCGGCTTTGCCCTCACGTACGCGGGCGGCTACATCGGCGGCCTCGTGGCCCAGCCGATCTTGAACAACTACGACGGCCTGCACCTCGACATGGCGAGCTGGGACGTCCAGCGGTTCATGCTCCTCAACGCGGCATACGTAGCCGCCGTCGCCCTCATGGGTCTCGCGCTCGGCGCGCTCTTGCGGAACTCGGCGGGCGCGATCGTGACGCTCGTGGCGCTGCAGTTCGTGCTGCCGATCATCTTCCAGCTCATCCCCGGTGACTTCTTCAAGGAGGCGCGCAAGTACCTCCCCTCGAACGCCGCGGATGCGATGTTCCAGGCCGGCTCGAGTGCCCCGTTGGACACGACGTACCTCGAGCCGTGGCAGGGAACCTTGGTCCTCGCGGCCTACGTGGTGGTTCTCCTCGGGGCCGCGTACGCGACCCTCAGACAGCGGGACGTCTAGCCCGCCGCACAATGGACAGCATGGTCCGCATGACTCCGACGGGGGGTACGCCAAGGACGGACGGCGTGCCCCCCGCCGGCCTGCCCCCCGTTGGTCTGCCCGTCCGCACGGCGGCGGAGCCTTCCGTGGCGGCGCCCGCGTATGTTCCGCCCGCTCGTCGCGGGCGCGTGCGCCAGTACCTGTATGACCACCCGGTCGCGATGGACGTGGTCGTCGTGGCCGCGAGCGTCCTGTTGTCTTCCGGTGCGATGGTCGAGACGGCTGCGGGCGGGCATTGGTGGCAGTTCGGCCTCGTGCTCCTCGAGCAGGCGGTGCTGTTTCTCCGGCGCCAAGCGCCGTGGCCGGTGCTCGGGACCGTCGTCGCTGCGGACAGCGTGGTGCTGTTCGCCACCCCGTACCTCGGCAGCACGAGCGCGGCCGTGTGGTTCGCCCTGTACGCCGTCGCTGTCAACCTCAGGACGGTGTGGGCGCTCGCGATCGCCGTCGTCGCGAGCGTGCCCATCGCCGCGTACTTTGCGTTCTCGTATCGCCCCGGCGAGGAGTTCCTGGCCGAGCACGGGCCGTTCATCGGGCTCGTCGCGTCCCTGTCGGTCGTGCTGTCCAACCTCGTGGCCGTGGGGGTCGGGATCGTGGTGCGCGGGAACCGGCTGCATCAGGCCGAGGTCCGCGAATGGGCCATGCGCCGCGCGCAGTTCGCGTCGGTCCAGGAGCGCAACCGGATCGCGCGCGAGATGCACGACGTCGTCGCCCACTCGCTCACCGTTATGGTGGCGCTGAGCGACGGCGCGGCGCGCGCCGTCGAACGCGACCCCGAGTCGGCGAAAGCCGTGCTCGGGGAGCTCTCAAGCACGGGCCGGGCCGCGCTGACGGACATGCGCCGCGTTCTCGGGGTGCTCCGCGCCGACACCGGATCGGTGGGGCGGACGCCCGCACTCGGCGGGCTCCAATCGCTCGTCGACGGTTTCCGCGCGGCGGGCCTCCCCGTGATCCTCACCCAAGACGGCGAGTCGCTTCCCAGCGACGCGGCCCTCCAGCTCGCGGTCTACCGGATCGTCCAGGAGTCGCTCACGAACGTCCTGAGGTATGCGCGCGGCGTGGGCCGGGTCGACGTCCTCGTGGCGCGAGACGCGGGGGTCGTGCGGGTGCGCGTAGAGAACGACGGCGGGACCGCGCCTGAGGGGCCCGACGCTCACCTGGGCACGGGCGGCGGGATCGCGGGCATGCGCGAGCGCGCCGCGATTTTCGGCGGATCTCTGCGCGCTGCGCCCCGGCCTGGGGGAGGATGGCGCGTGGACGCCGAACTGCATTGGACGGAGAGGGACTGATGGGGGAGCACGACGACGAAGCGCAGGGGCTGCGGCTCCTGCTCGTGGACGACCAGCCACTGCTGCGGGTCGGATTCAGGATGGTCCTCGAGGCGGAGGACGGCATCGAGGTGGTCGGCGAGGCTGGCGACGGCGCCGAGGCCGTTCGGCTCACCCGCGAACTCGGGCCGGACGTGGTGCTCATGGACGTCCGCATGCCCATCATGGACGGGATCGAGGCCACCCGCCGGATTGCCGCGTCCTCGCCCGCCGCGCGCATCATCATCCTGACCACCTTTGACCTCGACGAATACGCGTTCGCGGGACTCCAGGCCGGGGCCTCTGCCTTCCTGCTCAAGGACGTGGCGCCCTCCGAGCTCGTCCACGCGGTGCGACTCGTGGCAAGTGGCGACGCCGTCGTGAGCCCGCGGGTGACCCAGCGCCTCCTCGAGACGTACGTGCGGGCGGAGGGCGCCGCCGTCGGCCGTCCCGAAGCTCAACCCGACCCGCTGCTCGCGGACCTCACGCCGCGCGAGCTCGAGGTGCTCCGCGCGATCTGCGAGGGGCTCAGCAACGCGGAGATCGCGCACCGGCTGTATCTCTCGGAGGCTACCGTCAAGAGCCACGTGCGCCGGATCCTGTCGAAGCTGCACCTGCGCGATCGCGTTCAGGCGGTCGTGTACGGGTACGAGACCGGCCTCGTGGTGCCGAGCAACCCCGACTACTGACGGGCTCCGGGGTGTTGTGACCGGCCGGTCGCGCGGGCGTGGCCTAGGCTGGGCGACCGTGACTGCTCCCCGCCGCTTCGGCTCACTGTCCGCGTGTTCGCTGCTCCTCGTGGGCCTGGCGGTCGCATTGTCTGGGTGCTCCGGGGCCGGGGGCTCGGAGGGGGCGGCGTCGGCGGCACAGGCTTCGTCGGGGGGCAAGGCGTCGTCGGGGGGTCCTGGCCTCGTCGTCGCGTCGGGCCACGGATGGACGGACCAGGGCGTCGAGGGCCCGATGCCCGGCCCGGGAACGTGCCACATCCGCTATAGCTCCTCGCACGAGCCGCTGCCGGACGCGTCCTGCACGCCCGGCGCGATCGACAGCGCCGTGACGCAGGCGAGTCTCCCGCAGACCGTGTGCCGCAAGGGCGGCTACACGTCGAGCGTGCGCCCACCGGTCTCGATCACGGACAAGGCCAAGAGCCAGATCATGGCCGCCTATGGTATCCCGGCGTCTGAATCCTCGAAGTACGAGCTCGACCACCTCGTCCCTCTGGCCGACGGCGGCGCCTCGGATATCCGCAACCTGTGGCCGGAGCCGAACACCTTCGCGTCGGGCAAGCCCTCGGCCTCGGCCTTCGTCCACAACGACAAGGACCAGGTCGAGGAGGACGCATTCTCCGCGCTCTGCGCCGGCAAGGCGAGCCTCGAATCGATCCAGAAGACCATGGCGACCGACTGGACCGCCGGCCACTACGCCGGCGGCTCGGGCACGGACGGGAACTAGCCTCCGCGCCTCCGGACCCCTCCCTTCCAGTCCACGTGTTCTTCCCCAATCAGTAGGAGTCTCGGCGTGTCGCGCCATTTCGGTGTGTCGGGGCGGAAGAAGTGGACCAGAGCGTGGCCCTCTACCGCGCGGATCGGGCCGGTAGCACAATGTCCGCATGCGGCCCTTTCTGCTGCTGGCGTCACGTGATCACGACGTCGTCGCGGACGACGAATACCGCGCGTTCTGCGAGTACGGCGGTCTTGAGCCCCATGAGCTCCACCGCGTTCGGGCCGAGGCCGGCCCGCTGCCCGAGATCTATCTGGACCAGTACTCGGGAGTGATTCTGGGCGGGAGTCCCTACACCGCGTCGGATCCCCCTGCGGACAAGAGCCCCTGCCAGCTGCGAGTCGAGGCAGAGATTTGTGGCCTCCTCGACCGCATTGTCGCGGAGGACTTCCCGTTCCTCGGCGCGTGCTACGGCGTCGGCCTGCTGGGCCTCCACGAGGGCGCGGTCGTGGATCGACGCTTCGGCGAGGAGGTGGGCCCGGTGCGCGTTCGGCTCAGCCCCGCTGGCCTCGTCGACCCCCTCTGCCGCGGCCTCGAGGCAAGCTTCGATGCGTTCGTGGGCCATAAGGAGGCGGTGCGGATGCTGCCCTCGAATGCGGCGCTGCTCGCCGGCTCGGCGACGTGCCCGGTGCAGATGTTCCGGTTCCGGCGGAACGTCTACGCGACACAGTTCCACCCCGAACTCGACTTTCCTGGGCTCGAGCGGCGCGTCGACGCGTACCGGCACTCGGGCTACTTCCCGCCCGACGAGGCCGAGTCAGTCAAGGATCGCGCGCGGATGGCGCGCGTCCACGAGCCCCAGCGGATCCTGCGCAACTTCGTCGAACGCTACTCTCGCTGAGCCCGATTTCGGCGACCGGGCGCTGGCTAGACTCGGGACATGCCTACCGCCGCGCATCTGCACGCCCTGGACCTTGGCCGCTTCGTGATGGCCTCGCCGTCGAGCTTTCACGCCGCCCACGAGGGCGCGCGGCGCCTTGAAGAGGCAGGCTTCCGGGTGCTCGCGGAGACCGAGGAGTGGCCCGCTGCACCCGGCGGCTACGCGGTCATCCGGGACGGCGCGCTCATCGCGTGGGTCGTTCCGGACGGGACGGGCCCGGTCACGCCCTTCCGCATCCTCGGTGCGCACACGGATTCGCCCTCGTTCAAGCTCAAGCCCAAGCCGACCACGGGGGCGCACGGGTGGCTCCAGGCCGGCGTCGAGGTCTACGGCGGGCCGATGCTCAACTCGTGGCTTGACCGGGAGCTTCGGCTCGCCGGCCGCCTCGTAACGCTCGACGGCGCCGAGCACCTTGTGGCGACAGGCCCGCTCCTGCGTTTCCCGCAGCTCGCGATCCATTTGGACCGCGGGGTCAACGAGGCTCTCACGCTCGACAAGCAGCGGCATATGCACCCCATCTGGGGCCTCGGCAATCCGGCGGCCTCGGACCTGCTCGGCCTCGTAGCGCAGGGCGTGGGCGTCGATCCGGGCGAGGTGGGCGGCTACGACCTCGTGGTCGCGGACGTTCAGGAGCCCGCGGTGTTCGGCGCCGACGGCGAGTTCTTCGCGTCCGGCCGGCTCGACAATCTCTCGTCCGTGCACGCCGGCGTGACTGCCCTGATCCGCGCCCTCGACGGCGCCCGCGAGACGGCGATCCCCGTGCTCGCGGCGTTCGATCACGAGGAGGTCGGCTCGTCCACTCGTTCCGGTGCCTGCGGCCCGTTCCTCGAGGATGTCTTGGCCCGCATCGGCGACGCCCTCGGCGCGACGGCGACCGAGCGCCGTCGTGCGTTCGCGGCGTCCTGGCACGTCTCCGCCGACGCCGGTCACGCAATCCACCCCAACTACCCGGAGAAGCACGATCCGGCGAACCGCCCCGTGCTCAATGGCGGGCCGCTCCTCAAGATCAACGCCCAGCAGCGCTACGCGACGGACGCCGCGGGCGCGGCGCTGTGGGCCCGCCTCTGTGCGGAGGCCGAAGTCCCGTATCAGGAGTTCGTCTCGAACAACGACGTGCCGTGCGGCTCGACGATCGGGCCGCTCACCGCGACCAGGCTCGGGATCCGCACGGTCGACGTGGGGGTCCCGCTCCTCTCGATGCACTCCGCGCGCGAGCTCGCCGGGGTGCAGGACCCGTGGCGGCTCGCGCTCGTCGCGGAGAGGTTCTTCGCGGGCTGAACGCCTAGCTCGCGAGGCCGATCACGAGGTTGATCGTCGCGGCTAGGATGAGCGTCGCGAACACATAGGCGAGCAGGCTGTGCTTGAGTGCCTCGGCGCGCATCGCGTGGTTCGTGATCGACGTGTCCGAGACCTGGTAGGTCATGCCGAGGCTGAACGCCATGTAGGCCACGTCCGTGTAGCGCGGCGGCGTGTCCTGGTTGAAGCTGATCCCGCCCTCGGGCGTCGACGTGTAGTACAGCTCGGTGTAGCGGAGGGTGAAGAGCGTGTGCAGCATGAGCCACGAGGCACCGACCACGAGCAGGGCGAGGAGCGCGAGGGCGATCTTCATGGGCTTCTCGGCCTGATTCCCGGAGACCATGACAATGAGGACGGCGACGATCGCGGCGGCGTTCGTGCACAGGATGAGGAAGTCGCGCGTCGCGCGGCGCGGGTCTTCCTCGCGAGCGTGCTTGCGGGTTTCGGAGGGCCCCATGCGGCTGATGCGGGACCAGACCCAGATGTCGTAGAGGAGGGCGGCGGCGCCCCAGCCTGCCGCGGGGGCGTGCCACCACGAGTTGAAGAATCCCGTGAGGAGCGCGGCGACGAGGCCTGTGGCCAGCATGATCCAGATGCGGCGGCGGGCGGTCGCGGCCCGCGCCGAGCGGGGGGAGACGGTGTGTGGCGTCATGCCATGATCGTTCCATCGCACCCTTGGAACCTGCTAATTTCTCCTCCCCACAGGTGGAGGTGGCGAGTTGTCCTCATCGCCCCGCGCGCAGCGGACGACGGCGGCGGCTCGGCGTAGCGTTGACCTCACCACGGCCGGAGGCGGCCCGGCTGGGACAGGGGAGCTTGATCCGGTAACATAGTGAAGTCTGTGCTGCGGCCGGCACATCGTGTCGATGGCCGCGGCGCTGGCCAACGCAAATGAACCTCCTGTTGCGGAGAGACCGCAACCGCTTAGCCCAAAGGAGGTGGGTTCACACATGCGTCCTTACGAACTGATGGTCCTCATCGACCCCGAGGTTGACGAGCGCACTGTTCAGCCGTCGCTCGACAAGTTCCTCAGTGTGATCACTACCGACGGTGGAACCGTCGACAAGGTGGACATCTGGGGCCGTCGTCGTCTGGCTTACGACATCAAGAAGAAGAACGAGGCGATCTACGCGGTCGTCAACTTCACCGCTGAGCCCGCCACGGCGCAGGAGCTCGATCGTCAGCTGAACCTCAACGAGACGATCATGCGCACCAAGATCATTCGCCCCGAAGACCAGAAGGTGTCCGCCAAGTAGTCTTGGCGTAAACCCCTTCGGTAACCCGTAAGAACGTCATAAGGCTCGGACCAGGAGGCAGCATGGCAGGCGAAACCACGATTACGGTCATCGGAAATCTGACGAACGATCCGGAGCTCCGGTTCACCCCGTCGGGTTCCGCGGTGGCCAACTTCACGGTGGCCTCCACGCCGCGCACCTTCGACCGCCAGGCGAACGAGTGGAAGGACGGGGAGACCCTGTTCCTCCGCGCGTCGATCTGGCGTGAGGCTGCCGAGAACGTCGCGGAGTCCCTCACAAAGGGCATGCGCGTGATCGTTTCGGGCCGGCTCAAGAGCCGTTCTTACGAGACCAAGGAAGGCGAGAAGCGCACCGTCATCGAGCTCGAGGTCGACGAGATCGGCCCGAGCCTGCGCTACGCCTCCGCCAAGGTGAACCGCACCCAGCGCTCCGGCGGTCAGGGTGGGAACTTCGGCGGCGGCGGCAACTTCAGTGGCGGCAACGCTGGGGGCAACTCCGGCGGCGGCTCCGGCAACAACTGGGGAGGCAACCAGGGTTCTCAGAACCAGGGCGCCAACTCCGGGGGCTGGAGCGGCGGCGGTGCGCAGAACGACGACCCGTGGGCGACCCCGGGCGTCAGCAACGCCGGTGGCTGGGGGTCGGGCTCCGACTCCGAGCCGCCATTCTGATCATCACATCCAACCATCCCGTGGCATGACCACGGGCTCCGCGAGACTAAAGGAGCTCCACGATGGCAAAGGCTGAAATTCGCAAGCCGAAACCAAAGTCCAACCCCTTGAAGGCCGCTGACATCACCGTCATCGACTACAAGGACGTCGCCCTGCTGCGCAAGTTCATCTCGGACCGCGGCAAGATCCGCGCCCGCCGAGTGACCGGCGTGACCGTGCAGGAGCAGCGCAAGATCGCCCAGGCGATCAAGAACGCCCGCGAGGTCGCCCTGCTCCCCTACTCCGGCGCTGGCCGCGGCTGAGAAGGGAAGCAAAACCATGGCAAAGATCATCCTGACCCAGGAAGTGACCGGACTCGGCACGCCTGGTGACGTTGTCGAGGTCAAGGACGGCTACGCCCGCAACTACCTCTACCCGCGTGGCTTCGCGCTCCGCTGGACTCGTGGTGGCGAGGCTCATGTCGAGGCGATCAACGCGGCCCGCGCCGCGAAGGCCCACAAGACGCTCGAGGCCGCGCAGGAGCAGGCTGCTGCTCTCGCCAAGACGCCCGTGCGCCTTGAGGTCAAGGCCGGCAAGGAGGGTCGCCTCTTCGGCACCGTCCGCACCGAGGCCGTCGCCTCCGCCGTCGAGGCCGCTGGCCTCGGCGCGATCGACAAGCGCAAGGTCGTGCTTCCGGGCCACATCAAGTCGACCGGCAACTACAACGTCTCCGTGCGCCTGCACGACGACGTCACCGCGACCATCAACCTCCAGGTTGTCGCCGCGAAGTAGTCTGGCCGCAGCCTGACGGCTGTTGGACTCACACGAGGGCCCCCGCCAAGAATGGCGGGGGCCCTCGTTCCGTTCCCGCGCTTCCGGCCCCTCCCGGCCCCTCCCTCCCGTCTCGGGTACGGATACGCGACCCGGGAATAGGTCCGGGGCCCCATCTGTTGGGGAGGTAGATGCAAATGCATGGACCGTGGGAACGGAGAAGGAACAGCATGGACACGAAGAAGCTCGTAGTGATCTCCGCGGGGCTCGGGACGCCCTCGTCGAGTCGGCTGCTCGCCGATCAGCTGGGCGACGCGACGGCTCGCCTCGCCGCGGGACTCGGCGTCGAAGTCGAGGTCACCACGTATGAGCTGCGTGACCTGGCCGTCGACATCGCCAACAACTTCGTCACGGGCTACGCGGCCCCGAGGCTCGCCGAGGCTATCGCGGATGTCGAGAACGCCGATGCCCTCATCGCGGTCTCCCCGGTCTTCAGTGCCTCGTACAGCGGGCTGTTCAAGTCGTTCTTCGACCTCGTAGACAACAAGGCGCTCGAGGGGACGCCCGTTCTTCTTGGCGCGACGGGCGGTTCGGAGCGTCACAGCATGGTCCTGGACTTCGCGATGCGCCCGCTGTTCACGTACCTGCGGGCTCGGATCATGCCGACCGCGGTCTTCGCGGCGCCCATGGACTGGGGTCGTGGATCCGACGGCGATGGCTTCGCGGCCGGCAGCCTGAGCGTGCGCATCGAGCGTGCGGCGGCTGAGCTCGCGTCGGAGTTCACCAACGACGGCGGCGGCGCCTCCTCCCGCGTGCCTCAGGTCGCCACTCGGCCGGAGGAAAAGGGCTTCGAGCAGCTGCTCGCGGACCTCACGGGCGGTCGCTGACAGGTCCGTCGGTTCGGGTACAGACCAGCCGCACCCGTGACGAGTGGGGGGCGGGCGTTACGATGAACCGGTGCCTCTAGCCCCCCACCCTGTGCCTTCGGCCCGCGAGTACGCCCCTGTTGTCGACGGCCACAATGACCTTCCGTGGGCGCTCCGCCAGGAGTTTGGATACGACGTCACGGCCGCCGGCCTCGAGGCGGGGCAGCCCCGCCTCCACACCGACGTCCCCCGACTGCGCCGGGGCGGCGTGGGTGCCCAGTTCTGGTCGGTCTTCGTCCCGTCATCCCTGACCCCCGAGCAGTCGGTCGTCGCGACGCTCGAGCAGATCGACTGCGTCCGTCGAATCGTCGCGGCCCACCCCGACACGTTCGAGTTGGCGCGCACCGCCGCGGAGGTGCGTTCCGCCGTCGAACGCGGGAAGATCGCCTCGCTCATGGGCATGGAGGGCGGGCACAGCATCGCCGGCTCGCTCGGCGTGCTACGCGCCATGGCCGCCCTCGGGGTGCGGTACATGACGCTGACCCACAACGACAGCACGCCGTGGGCCTCCTCGGCCACGGGTGAGGGGGAGGACACGGGCCTCGGACCGTTCGGGCGCGAGGTCGTCGCGGAAATGAATCGCGTGGGGATGATCGTGGACCTCTCGCACGTCTCGGAGAGGACGATGCTTGACGCCCTGGCGTGCACGAGCGCGCCGGTCATGTTCTCGCATTCGTCATGCCGCGCCGTCTGCAGCCACCCTCGGAACGTGCCGGACGCCGTGCTGGAGACTCTTCCCGCGAACGGAGGCGTGCTCATGGTCACGTTCGTCCCCAAGTTCGTTTCGGAGGCCTGCAGCGAGCACGCGCGGGCGGTCCACGACCGGAGAGTCGAACTGGGCCTCCCGGTCGGCTTCCACGACATCGCCCCGGCGGAAGACCCCGAGGCTGCCCGCGAATTCGCTGCGTGGCTCACCCGGAACCCGGCACCCAAGGCGACCATTGCCGACGTCGTCCGTCACCTCGAGCATGCCCGCGGCATGGTGGGGCACCGCCACCTTGGGCTCGGTGGAGACTTCGACGGCACGCCGGAGCTCCCGGAGGGGATGGACGGCGTGGCGGGCTACCGTCCGCTCCTCGACGCGCTCGCGGAGCGAGGCTGGACGGCGGAGGAGCTCGACGCCCTCTGCTGGGGCAACGCGCTGCGCGTCCTCGAGGAAGCCGAGCAGGTGGCCACGCGCTGACGGCGAGGCCGGCGCCACGGCGCCAGCCCTCAGAGGAGGTCCACGAACGCCCTGGCCTCTTCGATGCTGATCTCGGAATGCTTCCACAGCATGAGCGCGGCATCCTCGGCGTCGCCGATCTGGGCGAGCGCCTTGATCTCGGCATAGATCTCGTCGTTGAGCAGGTTGCTCGCAACCTCGAGCGTCTCCCTGCCATTGCTGACGATCGCGCGGTAGCGGTAGGGGAACCGGGTCGTCGAGCGCTCGCCGGGCGCGCCCGCGGGCACCTTGGCGGGTTCGGCGGGTTCGTCCCCGGACGACGGCGGAGCGGCCTCAGGCGGGGCAGGCGCCGCCGGGGTGGTGGGCGAGGCGGGCGTGGTGATGGACGTCGCGGTGGACGTCTCCGCAGGTGCGCCGTGGGCGTTCCCGAAGGCCTGAGGATGGCTTTCCATGAGCAGGATCGCGTTCCGGGCATCGATGAGCTTTGCCCCCGTGGCCTGACGGTACGCGGCGATTGCCTGAACCGTGAGCCCCTGCGCGATGAGCGAGTAGATGGCCCGGTGCTGCTCCTCGGTGAGCCGCGCCGACAGCTCGGCGGCCGCGCTGGGTCCCTGGGCCACGGCAGATTCGACGGACGCCCGAGTGCGCCTGACGCCCCTGCGCAGCACGAGGACGACGATGGCGACGACGCACAGCAGGATGATGAGAGGGGGCAGCAGGTTTTCCATCGGGGCTTCCGGATCGGTGCGGTGAACGTGCGGGCGGCCCCAGCCCGGGGCACTTCCAGCGTAGTACGGAGGGGCTGCACCGGCACGCGGCTGTGGGGCGGATTCCGCGGTGATGCGACGCGTGCGGAGCCGTCATAGAGCCTTCGCGACTCCATGAACGCCGGGGCATGGATCGCCGGATGACTGGACGTGGGAATATGTGGTGAACGTCACATAAGTGGTGCGGATCACGTGAAATCACAAGTGTTTGTCTAAAAATCCCCATTAGCGCTGTGGATTTCGGATGTGGAAAAAAATATTTAGTCCACACCATGTAGAGCAAGTTTTCCCACGTCACAGGGCACTTAATGGGAGCCGAAAAGAGTTATCCACATTTATCCACAGGTTCGGCGAACAACTTCGGGCACGTATTCCACAAGTTGTCCACAGGTGGGGTGGAGGGCCAGCTGGAGAATGTCCGAGGCCCCAGATACCTTTGCTGCAACCATCCGGAAGGGGCGTGCACGGTCCAGACGTGCACTGCCGCGATCCGGGCGTCACGTGAGAGGTGAGGTGTCGCCGGTGTCCGCAGCACAAGTCGAGTCGGTTCCGTCGTATCGGGACTCGGATGTGGGCCGCACCCCTCCGCAGGACATCGTCGCGGAGCAGTCCGTGCTGGGCGGCATGATGCTTTCGAAGGACGCCATCGCTGACGTCGTCGAAGTGGTCCGCTCGGCCGACTTCTATCGGCCGGCGCACGAGACGATCTTCGACGCGATCGCTGACCTCTACAGCAAGGGCGAACCCGCGGACGCGGTGACCGTCTCCGACGAGCTCACCAAGCGCGGCGAGATCAATCGCGTGGGCGGCCCCGCCTATCTGCACGAGCTCATCCAATCGGTCCCCACGGCAGCGAACGCCGGCTACTACGCCGAGATCGTGGCGGAGCGAGCCGTCCTTCGCCGTCTCGTGAGCGCAGGCACCAAGATCGTCCAGCTGGGCTATGGCCAGGACGGCGAGGTCGAGGATCTCGTCAACCAAGCCCAGGCCGAGGTGTTCTCCGTCGCCGAGCGTCGGCAGGGTGAGGACTACGTTGCGCTCTCCGAGGTCATGGAGTCCGCGATGGACGAGATCGAGGCGGCCGGTCACCGCGGCGAGGGAATCACAGGCGTCCCAACCGGCTTCTATGAGCTCGACGAGCTCACCCACGGGCTGCACCCCGGCCAGATGATCGTCATCGCCGCGCGCCCCGCCGTCGGCAAGTCAACGTTCGCGCTCGACTTCGCCCGCTCGGCCGCCATCAAGAACAAGCTGCCCACCGTCTTCTTCTCCCTCGAGATGAGCCGGAACGAGATCGCCATGCGCCTCATGAGCGCGGAGGCCACGATCCAGCTCCAGGATCTGCGTCGAGGCACCCTGCGCGACGAGCATTGGGCCAAGATCGCGAAGGTCATGGGCCCGCTCAACGAGTCGCCGCTGTTCATCGACGATTCCCCGAACATGTCGCTCATGGAGATCCGGGCGAAGTGCCGGCGGCTCAAGCAGCAGCACGGGCTCAAGCTCGTGATTCTCGACTACCTCCAGCTCATGACCTCAGGCAAGAAGGTCGAGAGCAGGCAGCAGGAAGTATCAGAGTTCTCGCGCGCGCTGAAGCTCCTCGCGAAGGAGCTCGAGGTGCCCGTCATCGCGCTTTCGCAGCTCAACCGTGGCTCCGAGCAGCGCCAGGACAAGCGGCCGATGGTCTCAGACCTTCGCGAAAGTGGATCCATAGAACAGGACGCCGACATGGTGATCCTGCTCCACCGCGAGGACGTGTACAACAAGGAGTCGCCCCGAGCGGGCGAGGCGGACATCCTCGTGGCGAAGCACCGTAACGGCCCGACCAAGGACATCGTCGTGGCGTTCCAGGGGCACTACTCGCGGTTCGCCAACATGGCCGCCGAGTCGGGGGACGGCGAGGGCGGAGGCGGGTTCTAGGGACCCCGGAGAGGGCCTGCGCCCGACCTCAGCCGTCCACCACCGCCACCTCGAGCGCCCGCAGGCGCGACGGCTCTGCGACGACGTCGATGTGGGTGACCCGGTCGCCGTCGACCGTGAAGGCAAGCACGAGCCGCAGGTGGCCCTTCGGCGCGACGACGAGCGCGACTCTCCCGTTGACGAGGGCCACCCTGGCGAACGGTGCGCGCACGGCGGACGCGACGGCAGCGTGCGCGACCTGTTCGGCGCCGCTGAGCGTCATGGCCAGGCGCGACGGAGACGACGCCGCGTCCGCGTTGATCACGACGTCCGGCGCGAGAAGTTCGACGAGCGCTTCGAAGTCGCCGGAGCGGACCGCCGCGAGATAGGCATCGACGGCGCGCCGCTGCCGCGCACGATCAGGATCGGGCGCCTCGGAGCCGCGGACTCGCCGCCGTGCGCGGCTCGCGAGCTGGCGCGTCGCCTCGGAGGACTTGCCGAGGATCGGCGCGATGCGGTCGAACGGAACGTCGAACATGTCGTGCAGCACGAACGCGAGTCGCTCCGCGGGCTGGAGCGCGTCGAGCACCACGAGGAGCGCGAGCCCGACGGCGTCCGCCATGACCGCCTCCTCCTCGGGTTCCTCCCCGGAACCGGCCCGAAGCGCCTCCTCTAGCCCGTCGATCGGCTCCTCGCGCCGCAGGGCCCGCGCCCGCAGGACGTTGAGGCAGATGCGGGCGACGACAGTCGTGAGCCACGCGCCGAGACTCTCGATCGCGCCGGCATCGGTGCGGGCGAGCCGCAGCCACGCCTCCTGCACGGCGTCGTCCGCTTCGGGAAGCGACCCCAGCATGCGGTACGCGACGGCGCGAAGGCGCCCGCGCTCGGACTCGAAACGGCTGGCCAGGAGATCCTCGACATCCACGTCTGTCACACTCGTGCACTCCCGCGGGTCATGGCAAGTAGAGGGGCTCGCAAGCGGCCCGATTCACGGTAGAAGGGATAGGTCATGGCACTCACGATTCTGGTGACGGGCGGAACGGGCACGCTGGGACGGCAGGTGGTGGCGCGGCTCCGCGCCGCGGGCCGGCCCGTGCGCGTCCTGAGCAGGCACGCTCGCCCCGCGAACGACGGCGTTGAATACTTCGCGGGCGACCTCGCCTCGGGTGAAGGCGTCAGCCCGGCGATGGAGGGCGTCGCGACGGTCGTGCACTGCGCCGGCACGCAGAAGGGCGACGGTGATAAGGCTCGGCATCTCGTCGAGGCGGCCAAGCAGGCCGGAGTGGGTCACATCGTGTTCATCTCCGTGGTGGGCGCGGACACGATTCCCGTGGTGAGCGGCCTAGACCGTGCGGCGTTCGCGTACTTCGAGGCGAAGCGCGAGGCCGAGTTGGTCATCGAGTCCTCGGGGATTCCGTGGTCGACGCTCCGCGCGACCCAGTTCTACGAACTCACGCTGCTCACGGCCCAGGCCATGGCGAAGCTTCCCGTCATCCCCGTGCCGTCCGGCTTCCGGTTCCAGCCGGTCGATTCGGGCGAGGTCGCGGATCGACTCGTCGAGCTCGCCCTCGGCTCCCCGGCAGGGCTGGTCCCCGACCTGGCTGGCCCCACGGTTTACACCATGAAGGACCTGATCCGCTCCTACGTCGTGGCGAGCGGGCTCCACCGGCTGCTCCTGCCGATGCCTATGCCGGGCGGGGCCGCGCGGGCCATCCGCGGGGGCGCGAACATCGCCCCGGATCGCGGGGTGGGCCACCGGACCTGGGAGGACTTCCTCGCTACCCCTCGACCCTGAACCCCGAGCCGAGGAGCCGCAGCGCCTCGTCTATCATCGCGGGGAGATCGCTGCGGCCCTCGTCCTCGATCCACCGCTCGAACACGACGATCAGCACCCCCGTGAGGGCGCCGGCCGCGAGGGAGATCCGTGGATCGTCCTCGGCGACACCGAGAGTCTTGGCCACGATCCCCGAGTACATGCGGCCCACATCGTGGTTCGCGGCGAGGGCCCGGATCCGGAGCGCCGGCGTGGTGAACGTGAGGCGCATCCGCTCGTAAATGCGGTCGCGGTCGCTCGCGTAGAACTCTTCGAACGCGTTGTGGACCGCTAGCCGAAACGCCTCGACCATAGACGTCCCGGGCGGGACGCCTTCGAGCGCGGCGAGCAGGGACGGATCGTATTCGTCTTCAAGGACCACGTCTTCCTTCGTGGCGTAGTACCGGAAGAACGTGCTCGGAGAGACCTCTGCCTCGGCCGCGATCTGGTCGACTGTGGTCTCGTCGTAGCCCTGCTCGGCAAAAAGGCGGAGCGCGACGTCCTGGATAAGGCGCCGCGTCTTCGCCTTCTTGCGTTCCCGCAGCCCTGGTTCCGTCATGAAACCATCTTGCCAGCCGCCGTCGTCTGCGGGGCGTGCGAACGGCGCGGGAGCACGATCGCCATCATGGCCGCGATGGCGATCGCCGCCGCGAAGCACACGAGGCTCACGGCGTGGACGC
>NZ_JBKZWT010000540.1:0-1325 GCF_047759905.1 Sinomonas sp. G460-2
TACCCTGCCCACGGACGCCCTCGCGGGCCTCAAGCAGCGCGCCGCCACGGCGTTCTTCGAGCGCATGGGCTCGCGCTTCAGCGACTCCGGAGCCACCGAGGAGGAGCTGCGCACCGCGGCCCGCGAGGAGCTGACCCAGGTCATCGACGAGGAACACGTGCCCCTCAGCGCGGCCGAGCGCTCTCGCCTGCTCCGCGACATCGAGGACGACGTGCTCGGCTACGGGCCGCTCCAGCGCCTTCTCGACGACGACGAGATCACCGAAATCATGGTCAACCGCCACGATCAGATCTACGTCGAGCGCAAGGGCCATCTGGTTCACTCGGGCCTGCAGTTCACCTCGGAGGAGCAGCTCCGCACGGTCATCGAGCGGATCGTCTCCCGCGTGGGCCGCCGCATCGACGAGTCCTCGCCGCTCGTCGACGCGCGCCTCGCGGACGGCTCACGCGTCAACGCGGTCATCCCGCCGCTCGCGGTCGGCGGCTCGTCACTCACCATCCGCAAGTTCGGCAAGGTCCCCCTCACGGTCCGCGATCTCATCAGCTTCGGGACGCTCACCCCGGAGATGGCCGAGCTTCTCGAGGCGTGTGTCAAGGCCAAGCTCAACATCATCGTCTCGGGCGGTACGGGCACGGGCAAGACGACGCTCCTGAACGTGCTCTCCTCGTTCATCCCGGGCGACGAGCGCATCGTCACGATCGAGGACGCCGTTGAGCTCCAGATCCAGCAGGACCACGTGGTGCGCCTCGAGAGCCGCCCGCCGAACACCGAGGGCAAGGGCCAGGTGACCATCCGCGACCTCGTCCGGAACTCCCTCCGCATGCGCCCCGACCGGATCGTGGTCGGCGAGGTCCGAAGCGGCGAGTCGCTCGACATGCTGCAGGCCATGAACACAGGCCACGACGGCTCGCTCTCGACCGTGCACTCGAACTCGCCGCGCGACGCGGTCGCGCGGCTCGAGACCCTCGTCCTCATGGCCGGCATGGACCTGCCGCTGCGCGCCATCCGCGAGCAGATCGCCTCCGCCGTGAACCTCATCGTGCAGATCTCCCGCCTGCGCGACGGCACGCGGCGCATCACCCACGTCACCGAGGTGCAGGGCATGGAGGGCGACGTCGTGACGCTCCAGGACGCTTTCGTGTTCGACTTCGCCGCGGGGGTGGACGCCACGGGCCGCTTCATCGGCAAGCCGGTGCCCACGGGAGTCCGCCCACGCTTCCTCGAGCGCTTCGAGGACCTCGGAATCCACGTCCGCCCGAGCGTGTTCGGAGCGGCGATGATGCCTCAGGAGCACCCGTGGAAATAATGCTCGGCTGCGGCCTCAT